>VGIW01000034.1 GCA_016867715.1 Candidatus Eisenbacteria bacterium
CCCTTCATTTTGCGGAGACAGGCCTCGCAACGGATTTCCTCTCCGCCGGCGCCCTGCGGGGCGCATGGCATGCACGCTCTCTTCGCTCTTCTCTTTCCGCGGATGTCCGCTTATTCTCGTTCCGTTGTCGCCCATCCGGTCTGATTGAAGGGGAGGCCTCGTGGACATCATCGGCCCGATCGACCAAGCGGTGCGCAGGAACACGGTGCGGAGATGCCGCGAGAGGGGAATCCGCATACCGACTCTCGCGGAGATGCGGAATCCGGAGAGGATTCCGGTCTCAGTGCGCGAGAGGCTTCCGAAGGTCGGGCTCGACGACATCGATCCGGCGAACCTCTACCGCATCACGTGGAAGAACGATCCGAAGACGGGGCTTTTCGGTGAGGGGAACTGGATCGAGTTTCCGGAGGCGCTCACCGGGGTTCGGGCGCGCATCGTCGGTCTCGTCGGGCGCTGGTTTCCCACCGGTTCGCACAAGGTCGGCGCCGGTTTCGGATGCCTCGTCCCTCGCCTCGTGAACGGCTCCTTCGATCCGACAAGGCAGAAGGCGGTTTGGCCGTCGACCGGGAACTACTGCCGCGGAGGGGCGTTCGACTGCGCGCTTCTGGCGTGCGACGCCGTCGCGATTCTCCCCGAGGGGATGAGCCGCGAGCGCTTCGATTGGCTCCGCTCGATCGGAGCGGAGGTGATCGCGACCCCGGGTTCCGAGTCGAACGTCAAGGAGATCTTCGACAAGTGCAAGGAGATCCGCGCGACGAGGCCCGATTGCGTGATCTTCAACCAGTTCGATGAGTTCGGGAACTCGATCTGGCACTACCACCAGACCGGCCCGTTCGCGGAAGAGACGTTCCGCCGCGTCGGCGGCCCGCGCGCGCGTCTCGCGGCGTTCGTCAGCGCGACCGGCTCCGCCGGGACGATCGCCGCGGGGGATTACCTCCGCACGCGGTTCCCCGGCCTTCGCATCGTCGCCGCGGAGGCGCTCCAGTGCCCCACCCTCCTCGAGAACGGGTTCGGCGAGCACGGCATCGAGGGGATCGGGGACAAGCACGTTCCGTGGATCCACAACGTGCGGAACACCGACCTCGTCTCCGCGATCGACGACGCGGCGTGCCTCGCGCTTCTGCGTCTTTTCAACGAACCGGAGGGCGCAAAATTCTTGATTCGTGAAGGAGTTTCCGAGGATCCGGTCCGCGCGCTTCCGCTCCTCGGGATCTCGAGCATCTGCAATCTCGTCGCAGCGATCAAGACCGCTCGGTACTACGAGATGGACGAACGGGACGTCCTCGTGATCCCCCTCACCGACTCCTCGGAGCTTTATTATTCGCGGCTTCAGGAGATGCGGGAGCGATGGGGCGAGCTCGGAGCGGGCGAGGCGGCGCGGATCTCCGCGAGGTATCTCCAGGGGATCGGCGTGGATCACATGCGGGAGCTCGGCACCCACGACCGGAAGCGCATCCACAACCTCAAGTATTTCACGTGGGTGGAGCAGCAGGGGAAGACCGCCGAGGATCTTCGGCGCCTCTGGGACCCGGACTTCTGGAGCGAAATCTACGCCTTCGCCGATGCCTGGGACCGGGCGATCGAGGCGTTCAACGAGGAGACCGGGATCGGGTAGGAAAGCCCCCGAGCGGCAGGAGGCCCCCGGGAAGGCCTTCGGGCGGTATCCGGGCCGCGATTCCCCTGTGGACAAGTCCCCCGTGAGCGTGTATAATCATTTGCGTTACGGATTGTTCCGTGTGGTTGGTAGGTCTCCCGTTCCCGACAACCGAACCGTCGGCTCCCTCAAGGAGAAAGAGGCATGAAGCTCGTCAGCAAACGTCGGACCGGCCTGTTCCTCGGAGCGGCCGCCCTCCTCGCGGTTCCCGTCTTCCTGTTGCTTCCGGGCGACCAGGCGCCGCCGTCCGCGGAGTTCGCCGATCTTTGGAACTCGCAGGACCCGTTCGATCGGATCGTGAAGGAAGCGACGATCGTCTGCGTGAACCAGATCGCGAGCGGTCTCTCGTGCATCGAGGGCCCCGGGGTCTCGCTCTGTTTGCATCCGGACACCGACCCGGCGACGGCCGAGGAGATCCTGCGCAATCTTCCGACGTACGTCCCTTCTCTCGCGATGGGAAAGGAGACTTACAATAACGCGGGGCGCTGGACGTACACCGCGACCGATGGGAGCACGGGAACCGAGGGGAACCCGATCACGCTGACCTGGAGTTTCGTCCCCGACGGGACGAACGCGGACGGCGGTCCGAGCAATCTCTTCGCGGTCTTCAACGCGGTCTGGGGGAGCACGGGCTGGCAGACGAAGATCCGGAACGCCTTCGACAAGTGGGATGACGTGCTCGGCACGACCTACATCGAGGTTTCGGACGACGGCGCCTCTCTCCCGAACTCGCCCGGCGCCCTCGGCCTCCGCGGCGACGTTCGGCTTTCCGGCCGTTCGATCGACGGCTCGGGGAATGTCCTCGCCTACAACTACTACCCGAACGGCGGCGACATGGTCCTCGACACGGACGACGTGTACTACTACTACGTCCCGACCGGGAACTTCGCCAACTTGAGAAACGTCGTGATGCACGAGCACGGCCACGGGATGGGGCTCGGGCACGTGATTCCCGAAGACTGCACGAAGCTGATGGAGGCGTACGCCTGCGGAGCGATCTTCATCGGACCGCAAGACGACGACATCCGCGGCGGACAGAGGCTCTACGGCGACAAGCGGGAGAACGACGATACGCCCGCGACGGCGAACGCCCTCGGCGCGCTCGTCGACACGATGGTCGTCGACACGCTCTCGATCGATCGCAACACCGACGTCGACTGGTTCCTCTTCAACGCGAGCGGCGCCCTGACGGTTTGGGTCGACCCGATCGGCTCGGGCTACAATATCGGGAACGAGGGTGGAGGCCAGAGCTGGATCGCCACCGATTCGATCCTGGATCTGGACTTCTGCCTCTACAACGGAACCGGGACGGTCCTCCTCGACAGCGTCTACGCGGTGGGGAAGGGAGGGACCGAGGTTCTCACCGACTTCCCGCTCCCTTCAGCAGGCGACTACATGATCAAGGTCTTCCGGAAGGCGGGATCGGGGAGCCAGATCCAGCGGTACAAGATGACCCTCATCCGCTCGACGAGCACCGACGTGGCGCTCGCCGAGGATCGGGTTCCGGCCCCCTCGTCGCTCGACCTCTCGATCGCACCGAACCCGTTCAACCCGACCACGACGGTGAAGTTCTTCGCTCCCAAGGCAGGGCCTTACACGGTGGAGATCTTCGACGTGACCGGCCGTCTCACGCGCGTTCTTGATGGACGCTCCTCGAGCGCGGGGTGGACGGAAGTCCCGTGGGACGGCAGGGGCGAGGACGGCGCCGCCGCGGCAAGCGGCCTGTACCTCGTGCGCGCGACATCCGGCGGCCGGAGCGAAACGGAGCGCGCGCTTCTCGTCCGATAGAATCGGCCCGACAGCGATCACGATCCGACGCGGGGTCCCGGACCGGAGAGGTCCGGGACCCTTACGTTCGGGAGAAAAATGCCGATCCTCCGAGGGAGCGGAGACTCGCCTTGCGGAGGCCTTCTCCTTGGTGCTATCTTCGGGCGCGAAGGGGTCAGCCTGGGCTATGCACACGTCTTCTACTGCGGCTGCGGATCGCGGCCTGCGAGGCCTCCCTTCTGTCGCCGCTTCCTCAACGTAGTGCCGAGACTACGTTTCCGGGAGCGGCTCGTCCAGGTCGGCCTCTCGGCTTGCGCTCCGCGTCCTCGCGACGAAAACGCGTGCACAGCCCAGGCCTTGCGGCGGAACTCGAACCGAATCAACCCGATATGGAATCCCGAAAGAACGGTCCCAGCGCTCTCGAGATCAACCTCCAGCGGACCTCCACCAAGGTGGAGATCCCGCCCGAGCAAGGGGCGCTTCTCGACGCAACCCGTGGGTCGGTCGGTGTCCACGAGAAGACCCGGGCTCTTCTTGAAGAGGTCAACCATCCCTATGTGAACTGGCCGCACGTGATCGGCGAGCTCGGCCCCTATGCGACCGGCAGCTTCTACTACCATAACTCCTACGAGAACGGGCACGAGGCGATCCGCGTGATCGTCGGGATCTTCTTCGCGGCCGCCGAGAAGAGCGCGTCGGCGGATCTTCGTGTGGAAGCCCTCCGCTCGCTTCTCCGCTATCTCGAGAAGGTGTTCGAGGAGTCGGGGCCGCAGCTGGAGCGGAACCGTCCCGTTCTGGAAGAGGCTTTCCGAAAGCTCGGGACTTTGTTCGAGGAGAACCCGGACGACGCGGCTCGTCTCTCCGGCGCGGCGCGGAGGGCCGCGCGGAGCGCGCGCGAACACGACCCCGGCCTCGACCGCGGCCTCGTCCTCTCCGCGACGGAAAAGGCTCTCGGCGAGACGTATCGGATGTGGCTCGCTCGGCCCGATCCGATCGCATGGGTCGACGGAAGCGCCCTCGCGGATCTTCCCTCTCTCCGGAGACTCTCGCACGAGAGCCTCAGGGCGTCGGTCGATCGTCTCGCCGCCCGCTCCGGGGAGGAGGCGCTCGTCGAGGACGCCGAGGACCTCCCGGATCAGACGGGGATCGAGAGTCTCTACCTCCAAGCGGCCGACGAAATCGAACGGGCGCGGGAGGGATGGGAGGGTTACACGGGGAAGGTCCTCTTTCTCCTCAAGATCCTCGATTCGCCCCAGCTGCGGCAAGTGCGGGAGCCGGCTCTGCGCTCGGTGAACCGGGCCTTGTCGCGCGCGCTTCGCCTCGAGGAACGGCCGCACGCCGACCGCTTCATCGACGCCGTGTTCGACAGCTTCGGACGCGGCTGGCTGCTGCACGACACGACCGTCCTCGACTGCATCCACACGGTGGCGAAGGAGGTCCTTCTTTCCAAGGACGACCGGCTCGTCCAGAAGGTGATCGACCGCATACTCGACCACGGGTTCGAGACGCCCGAGATTCGGGGCGTGAACGAGCTCTGGCAGTTCGAGACGAACCCCGCGCACGTGAAGAACATCCGCATGTGGGTCGACTTGATCGCACTCGATCCTTTGCGCATGAAGCGTCTCCTTGCCGGTCTCGTCTTCCATCTTCGGCTCGGCGGGATCTTCATCAGCGATACCGACCTGTTCCAGAAGGACATGGCCAATCTCCTCAACGCCGACATCCGCCCGGTCTTCAGCCTCGTGAAGCAGCTCGGCCGGCTCTTCCCCATCTACTTCGTCGAGATCGGCGCGGAGGGGCAGCTCCGAAGCGTCTCCACCCGCGTGGACGAGATCGGGCGCCGCCGGGATTCGGTCGCGCATTTCCTGCGCAAGCAGTGCCACGTGGAGAGCTCGTATCGCCTCATCGGTTTCAGCGAGGCGCTGCTCCGCTACTGGGCGACCGGCGAGGCGGAGCTCCTGAAGGCGTATCTCCCCCCCGAGGTCTTCGGCCACGTCCTCGAGGAGACCGAGGCGCGCGAGGAGATGGCCCGCGTGTTCGTCCCCCTCGCGGAGCAGGTGGAGGGCTTCCCCGAGTCTCTCCTGTCGAAGAGCGAGGAGGAAACGAGTCGGATCGTCGCGGCGTGCGGCGAGCTCCCGGAAGAGACGCGGGAGAAGGCGGTGCTCGCGATTCGTCTCTATCAGCTTCTCGATCAGAAGTACCACATCGGTCCCCGAGGAGTTCTGGACGCCCTGAAGGCCGCGTCGCTCGTCGATCCGAGGGAAGTCGAGGCGCTGGAAGAAAGCCTGAACGCGGGGCAGCACCTTCCCGCGCTCGAAACGCTGGTCGAGATCCTCGAGGGGCTGAAGAAGATCCTGCTCGATCCGACGCCCGCCGAATCGCGCGAGGACATCTACCACAAGAGACACATCGCGGCGGGCATCCCGTCGATGTACGGGAGGTTTCTCAACCGGAAGCTCGAGGCTCTCGGGCTTTCCTATCGCATCGAGAGCCTCGCGACGGTCCTCTTCGAGGAGCTGGCCGAAGCGGAGAACCTCCAGTACCTCACCGCGAGGGGGCTCCGCAGGATCACGAAGTGGCTCGTTCTCTTTCAGAGGGCGCTCTGGGTGGACGGGATTTCCGGGCGCGGGCTCGGCGCGCGGATCGAGATGCTTGAAAGCGGGCTCAAGCTCGGGAACCTCACGATCGATCAATACATCAATATTTTTCAGTTTGTATCCCGAACGCTCCGCGAGATCGTTCGGGAGGCAATCGTCTCCGTGTATGAAACCGACGCGGAGCGGATCGTGCCGCATTATCTCCCCCAATCGCCGGAATCGAGGCCGGACCGCGAACGGATGCACATCAAACTCGAGGCTTTCCTCCGCGACCAGATGAGCTCGTGTTTCGCGCTTCAGGCGCTCGACAACTTGATCGGCCGCATTCTCTCGACCCTCGCGTACGAGGCCGAGACGTTCAGCAAGCCGCTACGCAACCTCTTGATGAGCTACGATGTCGACAAGTGCTACATGCCGCTCTTTTCGCGGAACGACATGCAGCCCGATCCGATTCTCTGCGGGCAGAAGGCGTCGTTCTTGAGAAGGATGGCCGGATTCGACTACCCGATTCCCGCCGGGTTCGTCGTCACGACCGAGGTCTACCGAACTTGGGAAATGCTCGTCGCGTTTCGCGATCTGAGGAAGCACAGTCTCGCGATCATGGAGCGGCATCTGCGGGGAGTCGAGCGCCAGACGGGGCGGAGGTTCGGCGATCCGTCCAATCCGCTGCTTCTTTCGGTGCGAAGCGGCTCCGCGATCTCCATGCCCGGAATCCTCGACACGTTCCTTAACGTCGGCATTAACGAGGAGATCGCCGAGGGGCTCGCCCGGAGGCCCCGTTTCGCTTGGGCGGCGTGGGACAGTTACCGGCGCTTCCTTCAACTCTGGGGGCTCTCCTACGGGGTGCCCCAGGAAGTGTTCGATCGTCTCTTCGAGGAGCACAAGCAGCGCTTCTCGGTGGAGAAGAAGGCCTCGTTCACCGAGAGCCAGATCCGGACCGTCGCCCTCGCGTGCCGTCAGGCGATCTTCGACCACGGCGTGCGGATCGTGGAGGACCCTCTCCTTCAGCTCCGTCACTGCATGCAACGCGTGATCCAGTCGTGGGACGCGGATCGGGCCAAGCTCTACCGCAAGGAGATGAAGATCGCGGACGATTGGGGGACGGCGGTCCTCGTACAGGCGATGGTGTACGGCAACCTGGACGACCGTTCGGGGACCGGCGTCGTCTTCACCAGAAACCCGAGGAAGAAGAGCTCCGGGGTCTCGCTCTACGGGGACTTCGTCTTCCGGAGCCAGGGGGAGGACGTCGTCCGCGGGGTCGTCGAGACCTTTCCGATCTCCGAGGAACAGCGGAAGATGGCGGGCCAGAGAGCGCCGCTCTCCCTCGAGTCGCGTTTTCCGGAGATCTACGGCGAGCTGCTCCGAGTTTCCAAGGATCTCGTGCTTGTCCGAGGGTTCAACCATCAAGAGATCGAGTTCACGTTCGAGGATCGCGACGCGGCCTCGCTCTACATCCTCCAAGCGCGCGATATCATCACCGCCGAATCGAGCATGATCACCACCTTCGTCCCCACCCCGGAGCTGGAGAAGAGCTATCTCGCGCAAGGGATCGGCGTCGGCGGCGGCGCGCTCTCGGGCCGCGTCGCCCACAACGAGAAGGACATCAACGAGCTGTGGAAGCGGCATCCGGACAGCAAGATCATCCTGATTCGTCCGAACACGGTGCCCGAGGACATGCACATGATCTTCCTCGCGGACGGCCTTCTCACGTCGCGCGGCGGCGCCACGAGCCACGCGGCGGTCGCCGCCCAGCGCGTCGGAAGAACCTGCGTAGTGGGATGCCGCGCCCTTCACGTCGACGAGCGGGCGGGGAAGACGACCGCCGGTGACAAGGAAATACGAAGCGGCGATTTTATAAGCATCAACGGATTCGACGGTTCGGTCTACGCGGGCCGACACGACGTCAAACAAACCCGGAGGATCACGGAGATCTGACGGCGGCGGGACGATGGGCGGCCCGGCGTCCGCCCGCGCGGAAGGGAGGCGCTCGTTGCGAGGAAGAAAGGTGCTCGGGATCAACTCTCTCGGTCGAATCGGCAAGTTGACGTTGTGGCACCACGTGGGACGGAAGCACTTCGACGCGATCGTCGTGAACCAGGGGCGGGAGGTCGGAAAGGACCTCGAGGGCTTCTGCCACACGATCGAGAAGGACTCGACCTACGGACCGCTCCACTACTTCCTTCATGGGCGAAAGGGCGAGCCGTGCGTGAAGATCGAGGATCGGGGGAAGTCGCTGCTTCGCATAGACGGCATGCCGGTCGCGGTACTCCGAAAAGAGAGGAACCCCGCCAACATCCCCTGGCGGGAGCACGGGGCGCGCGTCGTCGTCGACTGCACGGGGAAGTTCAACGATCCGAACCGCGGGGAGGACGAAGATAAGGGGTCGCTCCGGGGTCACTTCGCAGGCGGCGCGGAGAAGGTCCTGAACAGCGCCGACTTCAAGACGAAGAAGGGGGAGGCGACAAAGGACGACGCCGTGGTTCTCATCTACGGGGTGAACCACGAGGCGTATGACCCGGCGAGGCACCACCTGATCTCCGCCGCGTCCTGCACGACGACCGCGCTCGCCCACATGATGAAGACCTTGATCGATGCTTACTCGGTCCGGACGATTCTCACCGCGTCGATGTCGACGATCCACGCCGTGACGAACACGCAAGCGGTGCTCGACAACGTGCCGAAGGCGGACGCGAAGGACCTCAGAAAGACGCGAAGCATCCTGAACAACATCATCCTGACCTCGACGAACGCCGCCGCCGCGCTGGAAAAGGTGATCCCCGTCGTGCGCGAGATCGGCTTTATGGCGGATTCGGTGCGGGTGCCGACGACGACCGCCTCGCTCATCATCTTGAACGTGACCTTGCGCTCGGAACTGGACGAGGAGGGACAGCCGATCTTCAACCGCGAGGCGCTTCTCGATCTGTATCGGCGCGCGTCGGAGAAGCAGCAGAAGGGGCTCCTCAAGCTCTCGATGGATCAGAACGTCTCGACCGACATGATCGGAGAGGACGCGGCGGTCGTCATCGAGGGGTTCGAGACGCACACGAGGACCGGCTTCGTGCACATCGACATGGAGAGTCTCCCCGGCATGAAACCCGAGGTCCTGCGGATGCTTCCGGAGAAGGTCGTCCGGATTCCCGTGACCCACGCGAAGATCTTCGGGTGGTACGACAACGAGTACGGGAGCTACACGAACCGGCTCGCGGACCTCACGGTCCACGTGGCGGATCGGATGGACTGACCGAGCCCGGATTGCGCGCGCGTTTCCTACTGCGGCTGCGAATCGTGGCCTCAAGAGGCCTCCCTTCCGTCGCCGCTTCCTAGAGCGTAGCGATGGGGCTACGCTTCCGGGAGCGGCTCGTCCAGGTCGGCCTCTCGGCTCACGCTCCGCATCCTCGCGACGGAAACGCGCGCGCAACCCGGGCTCCACGAAAATCCTGAGAGGGAAAAGCAGTTCTACCCGACCTTCACGCGCTTCAGGCGCGCGATCACGTCCTCGTCGCTAGGAAAGCTTCCGGTCTTCGACTTCGCGTAGATCTCCTTCTCGTCGGCGTGGATGTCGAAGATCCCGCCGCTCCCCTCGATCAGCTTCGGCTTGATTCCGAGTTCCTTCTCGATGCGCTTCGCCAGACCGGCGGCGCGAGGGCCGTACTTTCAAACCACGCAGTACTCGATCGTGATCTTCATGCGGACGCGCCTCCTCCTTTCACGAGACTAGCGGATCGAGCCCGCGGGCGCAATCCTCGCGGAGCGTACGTCCGCCCCCGGAGAGAGGGAGCGACTCCCTTGGCCGGGCCCGAGCTCGCGTGATATTCTCGACCGCGAAAGGATCCAGGAACCGCTCGCGCGTCCGCAGCGGCTTCGATGTCGGGAGCCGGCGAGCGGTCCGCGGGAGACGGCGGGATGGAGATGGAAGCGAAGAACGGCCGCGGCAAGTCGGCAAGAGAAAGTCTCCAGAGGCCCGAAGGCCCGCGGACGGCGAAGGAATTCCGCGACTTGTCGCATCGAATTCTTCAGAAGGCGAACCGCCCGATCTCGAGGAGCGATTTCCTTCACGAAGTGATCCGGAGCCTGATCGACTTCTCCGGATGCGGAGAGGTCGAGTTGTGGCTCGGAGAGGACGGCAGCCACGTCTCCGGCGAGTCCCAGCGGGGAGCAGGGGAGTCGTTCCGGATTCACATGGCTCCTCTTCGCAAGGAGCATCGGGCGTTCTTCGCGGGGAGCGTCTTCTGGACCGGCGACGCGGAAGCGGATCTCGCCGAGGCGGGCAAGGAGGATGAGAAGGCGCGCATTCGCCGGTTCGCTTCGGGAGGCCGCTTCCGCTCGATCGCGATCGTTCCTCTTCCGGTCGCGGACAAGGACACCGGCTTCCTCGTCCTCAAGAGCGAGCGCGGGGGCTTCTTCGATCAAGAGACGGTCGACCTTTACACGCGCTTCGCGCGAAACCTCGGCATCGCCCTCGCCGGTCAGCGCACGCAGGCCGCGCTCAGGGAGCGGCTCAAGGAGCTGACCTGCCTCTACGCAATCGCGAATCTCGCCGCGACGCCCGGCATCTCGCTCGCGGACATCCTTCGGGGAATCGTCGATCTCCTTCCTCCCGCTTGGCAGTACCCGGTCATCGCGTTCGCTCGAGTCGTTCTGGACGGGCGCGTCTATTTCACCCCAGGGTTCCCCGAGGAAGGGCAGAGCCTGACCGCGTCGATCATGATCGGGGGGCAGAGCAGGGGCTTCGTGCAGGTCGCCTACGCGGTGAGGAAACCGGAGCTCGACGAAGGGCCTTTTCTTCGGGAGGAGCGCGTGCTGATCGACGCGGTGGCGCGGCAGACGGCGCTGATCGTCGAGCGCAAGCAGGCCGAGGAGGAAAGGACGAAGCTGCACGAGCAGCTTCGGCACGCGGACCGTCTGGCCACGATCGGACAGCTCGCGGCGCACGTGGCGCATGAGCTGAACGAGCCTCTCGGGAACATCCTGGGCCTCGCCCAGCTCGCGGAAAAGAGCGCGGCCCTTCCGAGCGATCTTGCGGGGGATCTCCGAAAGATCGTGGACGCGTGTCTTCATTCGAGGGAAGTGATTCGGAAGCTGATGACGTTCGCGCGACAGACGCCGGTCACGAGCGGAAGGGTCGACCTGAACGAAGTCGTCGAGAAGGGCCTCTACTTCCTCGAGGCGCGATGCTCGAAGGCCGGCGTGGAGCTCGTGCGCGAGCTTGCGCCGAATCTCCCTCGGATCGAGGCCGACCCCGCGCAGATGAGCCAGATTCTGGTCAACCTCGTGGTCAACGCGCTGCAGGCGATGCCGGACGGCGGCCGCTTGACGGTCCGCACGCTCAACGAAGGCGATCAAGTCCGCCTCGTCGTCGAGGACACCGGAATCGGAATGAGCGAGGAGACGATGGAGAAGATCTTCATCCCCTTCTTCACGACCAAGGATGTCGATGAGGGGACGGGACTCGGCCTGCCGGTCGTTCAAGGAATCGTGGCGGGCCATCAGGGCCGAATCGATGTCTTCAGCCGGGTGGGAGAAGGGTCCCGATTCGAGGTTCGTCTGCCGGCGGCGCGGCCGGAGCCCCCGAGGGAGGATGCGTAGGATGCCGGAGCCGGAGAAGAGAGAGACGATTCTCGTGGTCGACGACTCGCCGGTCACGGTCGAGGTGCTCGGGAGAAACCTCGCCGCACAGGGTTACTTGGTCTTCTCGGCCTCGGGGGTCGAGGAGGCGATCCGGATTCTCGAGGAAACGCCCGTCGACCTCGTCATCACGGACTACAAAATGCCCAAGATCACCGGAACGGACCTTGTCCGGCACGTCCGGGAGAACTTCGCCGACACCGAGATCGTGATGATCACCGGATACGCCACGGTCGAGGGGGCGGTCGAGGCGATGAAGGCGGGGGCGGCCGAGTATCTCGCCAAGCCGTTCACCGACGAAGAGCTCCTCGCGGCCGTGCGCCGCGGGCTCGACCGGCTCCGCACGCGAAAGGGCGTGCATGCGGGCGGGGGCGCGAAGCCGGCCGGTCCCCAAGGGCTCATCGGGGAGTCGGAGGTGATGGCTCGGGTGTGCCACTCGATCGTTAAAGCCTCAAGGACCCCCGCGACGGTTCTCATCGCCGGAGAGAGCGGAACCGGGAAGGAGCTCGTCGCCCGGGCGATCCACTACGAGAGCCCGAGGGCCTCGGCGCCGTTCGTTCCGGTGAACTGCGGCGGGATCCCGGAAGGGCTCCTCGAGAGCGAGCTCTTCGGCTACGTGAAGGGAGCGTTCACGGGCGCGTCCGAGTCGCGGGCGGGTTTCTTCGCGACCGCCGAGGGAGGAACGATCTTTCTCGACGAGATCAGCGAGACGAGCGCGTCGATGCAGGTGAAGCTGCTCCGCGTGTTGCAGACCAAGGAGATCTGCATGGTCGGCACCAGCCGCCCGAGGAAGGTCGATGTCGCGATCATCGCGGCCACGAACAAGAACCTGCTCGCGCTGGTGAAGAAAGGTTCTTTCCGCGAGGATCTCTTCTACCGTCTGAACGTCATCACGATCACCGTTCCGCCGCTGCGCGAGAGAGGGGATGACATTCTTCTTCTCATCAACCATTTCGGCACAAAGTTCTCGAAGGAGTTGAACCAGCCGGTTCCGCGCTTCACCGACGGGGCGCTCCGCGTGATGAAGAGGTATCACTGGCCGGGGAACGTGCGGGAGCTGGAGAACCTCGTGCAACGGCTGGTGGTGATGACCGAGGGGGATGTGATCGACGTCCCCGTTCTCCCTTCCTATCTCCGATTCTCGGCGGTGCGCGGGTCCGGCGTGGATCGGACCCTGGCGGAGGTCGAGGCGGAGCATATCCGGAACGTCCTGGCGAGCGTCGGGGGAAACAAGACCCGAGCGGCGGAGATCCTCGGCATCGACCGCAAGACGCTGCGGGAGAAGCAGAAGAAGCACGAAGCCACGTAGCCGCCGGGGAGGCGGACACCGTCTTCCCTCAAAGGTCCTTTCACCATTGAGCGGGGCGATGCGTCCCGGCGGGGAGGATCTCCCCGGCCCAGCCTTCCGGAGGGGGCTCCCATAGCCCCGTCGTGTTCCCGTTCCTCTGTTCGTTCGATCTCATAACACCATGTAAAACAATACGTTATGGCGCTTTGTTGTTTCGCGTCGCGGCGAGGTGCGGCGGCGAACGGCTGGCATACCCCTTGCCCTATTCATCGGCCGAGGCCGGACCCGCGCGGGATCGGCCCGGATGACAAAACCGGAGGTGAGGAAGATGTCTCCCACGAAGACGAAGATCCCGAAGACGAAGACGCGAAGGAGCCCCGCCGCGCGAGGAAAACGAGAGGTTCGCGAGGAACGACCGGTCCTCGGCGGGAGCGGCCTCTGCGCCACCTGCGCGAGCGCGGCCACATGCACGTTCCCGAGAAGCCCCGGTCTCCCGGTCCGCTTCTGCGAGGAGTTCGACGGCTACGGCGAGAGCCTCCCGGCCGCGGAGAAGTCCCGAGTCGCGCCGTCTCTCGCCTCGATCGAGGCCCCGGAGAGCGCTTGGCCGGTGGGGGAGATGAAGGGGCTTTGCCGGACGTGCGTGCGGCTGGAAGGATGCACCTACCCGAAGTCGGCAGAGGGGGTGTGGTTCTGCGAGGAGTTTCGGTAGGTCCGCGAAAGAGAACGGGGATCGCGGTCCCCTCCGGTCGCCGGTCCCGCGCCGGCGGCCGGCCGAAGGATGCGGAAGACTCGATGGAGACATCTCGTCCTCTGGGGATCTGCTCGACCTGCGACAACGCCGAGACATGTTCTTACCTGAAGCTTTTCGGCCCTCCTCTCTTGTACTGCGACGAGCACGAAGGAGTGTTGGGCTGTGTGGAGGAGCGCGTGGGGTTCCTCGAGGGTTCTTCGTCGAAAGAAGAGAAAGAGGCTCGTCCGCCATGCCCGCAAGGAGCGGAAACCGAATACAAGGGCCTCTGCAAGAACTGCGCGATCCGCGCGACCTGCACCTATCCCAAGCCGGAGGGAGGCGTGTGGCACTGCGAGGAGTACTGCTGAAATGAACCGAGCGGAGAAAGGCGAGGAGGCGCTCCTTTCCGACAAGATGGAAGGGTTGTGCGCGACGTGTCTCCATCTGGAGACCTGCGAGTACTTGAAGTCGTTCGGTTCCCCGCGCTTCGAGTGCGACGAGTTCGAGGGGATTCACCCGAGCGCGCTCGCGGGGATCATCGACAAGTTCGGATCGTCGCACGGGGGGATCATCTCGATCCTCGAGGCGGTTCAGGCGAAGTACGGCTATCTTCCGCGGCACGCGCTCAACCTGACCGCCGAACGGACAGGCCGTCCCCTCGTCGACATCTACGGCGTGGCGACCTTCTACAAATCGTTCAGCCTGAAGCCGCGGGGGAAACACCTCCTTTCGGTCTGCCTCGGAACCGCGTGCCATGTGCGCGGCGCGCAGGCGGTCGCCCGGGAGTTCGAGGAGCATCTGAACGTCAAGGCCGGCGACACAACAGCGGACAAGGAGTTCACGCTCCATACGGTGAACTGTCTCGGGGCGTGCGCTCTCGGCCCGGTCGCCGTTGTCGACGGCCATTACTTCTCGAAGGTGAACGCGTCCAAGGTGCGGTCGATCATCGACAAGACCAAGACCGGTTTGGACGCGGTCGACGCCCAGACAGACATTCGCGTCTTCCCGCTCGAGACCAGCTGCCCGCGGTGCAACCACAGCTTCATGGATCCCGAGAGACTTCTCGACGGGCATCCGTCGATTCGAGTGACAGTGGCCTTCGCCGACAAGCATGGGTGGCTGAGGCTGTCGAGTCTCTACGGCAGCTACTCGGTCGAATCGGAGGACCCGATTCCGAAGGACACGATCGTGAACTTCTTCTGTCCGCATTGTCATGCGGAGATCGCGGGCGCGACGCTCTGCACGGATTGCGGCGCGCCGATGGTGGCGATGATCGTGCGCGGAGGCGGGATGCTCCAGATCTGTTCGCGCCGCGGCTGCAAGAACCATATGTTCGATCTGATCTGACGGAACCCGGCGGGCGATCGCCGGCCGGCGGAGGTGGCAGCATGCCGAGATTGGCCTCGATCGATGAGCTCAAGAGACTGCGCGAAATCCTCCGCCACGACGCGGATGAGAAGAAGCCTCGCGTGGTCGTGTGCGCCGGGACCGCGTGCCAGGCGAGCGGCTCGAACGGCATCATACGGGTGGCCAAACGCGCCATCATGTCGCGGGGGATCCAAGACAAGATCGCTCTGTCGATCACGGGGTGCCACGGCTTCTGCGAGATGGGTCCGTTCGTGCTCGTGGAACCATCCGATGTGTTCTACTCGCAGGTCCGATTGGAGGATGTCCCGCGGATCATCGATGCCGCCCTTGCGGGGGAGCGCATTGATGACCTGGTCTACCACGATCCCCAATCGGGCCAGAAGTACTTCCGTCGGGAGGACATTCCGTTCTTCAAGCATCAGCAACGGAGTCTTCTGGGGATCGGGCAGAAGGTCGATCCGATTCGAATCAACAACTACATCAGGGAGGAAGGATACGCCGCTCTCGAGAAGGTGCTGGCGAGCGGGAGCCCGCAGTGGGTGGTGGAGGAAGTCAAGAAGTCGGGGCTCCGCGGGCGAGGGGGCGGCGGGTTTCCCACGGGGAGAAAATGGGAGCTGCTCGCGGCAGAGCCGGCCGGCGGCGGCAAGTACCTCGTGTGCAACGCCGACGAGGGGGATCCGGGCGCCTACATGGACCGGAGCATCCTCGAGGGGAATCCCCACAGCATCATCGAGGGGATGATCATCGGGGCCTACGGAACGGGGGCCACGAAGGGGATCGTCTATGTGCGAAACGAATACCCGCTCGCGATCAAGCATCTGGTCATCGCACTCCGGCAAGCCCGCGAATACGGGCTCTTGGGCAAGGAGATCCTGGGCGCGGCGTTCTCGTTCGACATCGACATCGTCAAGGGAGCGGGCGCATTCGTGTGCGGAGAAGAAACCGCGCTGATCCGATCGATCGAGGGAAAGATCGGCGAGCCCCGCCAGCGGCCGCCGTTCCCTGTTCAGAGAGGCATCGACGGGAGGCCGACCGCGATCAACAACGTCGAGACCTGGGCGAACATCCCCCTCATCCTCAGGCGCGGGGCCGATGAGTTCGCGAAGATCGGCACCAAAGGCAATTCCGGAACGAAGATCTTCAGCCTCGTCGGAAAGATCAAGAACACGGGTCTCGTGGAAGTCCCGATGGGAACCACGATCCGGACGATCGTCTACGAGATCGGAGGGGGACCTTCCGGCAGGGCGAAGATCAAGGCCGTTCAGACGGGAGGACCGTCGGGCGGTTGCATTCCCGCGGACAAGTTCGACCTCCCCATCGACTACGACAGCCTGGCGGATGCGGGGACCATCATGGGATCCGGCGGGATGATCGTCATGGACGAGAACACGTGCATGGTCGATGTGGCGAAGTACTTCATGAGCTTCCTGAAGGATGAATCGTGCGGGAAGTGCTTCACGTGCCGCAAGGGGACGCAGCGGATGCACGAGATTCTCGAGGACATCGCCTCGGGAAAGGGAACGCTCGAACACCTCGACCTTCTGGAGGAGTTGGCGCACGTGGTGAAGGACACCACGATGTGCGGGCTCGGACAGACGGCGCCGAACCCGGTGCTCAGCACGCTCCGGTACTTCCGCGAGGAATACCTGCGGCATGTCGTCGACAAAAAGTGCGACGCGTTCGTCTGCCGGCCGCTCGTCGGGGCTCCTTGCCAGGCCGCGTGTCCTCTCGGGACGGAGGCTTGGCGCTATGTCGCGCACATCGGCCGCGGCGAGTACGAGGAAGCCTACCGCGCGATCCGGGAAACGAACCCGTTCCCTTCGGTCTGCGCGCGAGTTTGCCACCATCCGTGCGAGGAACGGTGCGTGGCGGGCGCGACCGGGGGGGATGCGGTGGCGATCCGCGCCCTGAAGCGCTTCATCACCGATCGCACCGACCCTTCGATCTGCAGGCCGGCTCCGGCGGCTTGGGAGAAGGGCGAACCGCCCCGCGTCGCCATCGTCGGCTCCGGTCCCGCCGGGATCACCGCCGCCCACTATCTCTCTCTCCGAGGCTACAAGGTCACCGTGTACGAGGCGGAAGACAGGCCGGGCGGCATGCTCTACTGCGCGATCCCGCCCTACCGCCTGCCGAGGGAGGTCATCGAGAAGGAGATCCACGCGCTCCTCAATGAGAACATCCGCATCGAGTGCGGGGTCGCTCTCGGGCGCGACATCGACGTGGACGGGCTGATCAAGGACGGCTACAGTGCCGTGCTTCTCGCGATCGGCGCGCACAGGAGCGTTCCCCTTCGACTGGAAGGCGAGAACGTCGCGGGCGTCTATCCGTCGATCGAGTTCTTGAAGGCCTTCAACCTGCACGGGGCGAAGCCGGCGAAGGGCCGCGTCGGCGTGATCGGCGGAGGGAACTCCGCAGTGGACGCCGCCCGAACGGCGCTCCGATTGGACGGCGTCGACAGCGTCACGATTCTCTACCGGCGAACGCGAGACGAGATGCCCGCGTTCGCGGAGGAGATCGAGGCGGCTGAGCAAGAAGGAATCGCGATCCAGACGCTCGTCACGCCTTGTCGGGTGCTTTCGGAAAGCGGCCGGCTCACGGGCGTCGAGTGCGTTCGAAACGAGCTCGGGGAAGTCGACTCGAGCGGGAGGCGGCGCCCGGTTCCTCTTCCAGGAACCGAGCACACGATCGCTTTGGATACCCTAGTCGTCGCCATCGGCGAGGACTCGGGTGCCGACACGATCTCCCCCGCTCTTTCGAGCGGAGTGGAGATCACCAAGAGGAACACGGTGCGCGTCGATTCGAAAACGCTCCTCACCAACCGGTCCGGCGTCTTCGCTGCGGGCGATCTCGTGACCGGACCGAACACCGTGGTGGAGGCCATCGCCGCGGGGAAGAAGGCGGCGGTCATGATCGATCGCTATGTTCGGGGCGCGGACCTTCTCGAGCCCGCGCTGCCGGTCCTTCCGAGCATCTACATCGAGCCGGCAACTCCCGCCGGAGAGGACGCGGAGGAGGGCGGACGGACGGAGACGCCTCGCGCGGCCGCGGAATGGCGGAAGAGAAACTTCGCCGAGGTGGAGGTGTCGCTCTCCGCGGAGGAAGCGCGCCGCGAGGCGTGTCGGTGTCTTCGCTGCGACCTCGAGTTCACTCGGCCGAAGGAGGAGGAGGAATCGGTGTCCGAAGCCAGGAGGCAATACGCGTGATCACGCTGAACATCAACGGCTTGTCGGTATCGGTGGAGAAGGGCACGACCCTCCTGGAGGTTTCCCGTTTCTACGGCTTTCCGATACCGACCTTGTGCCACATGGAGGGGCTTTCGCCGTACGGAGCGTGCCGGCTTTGCGTGGTCGAGATCGGCGAGGGTCCGAGAGCGAAGCTGGTTACCTCCTGTACCTACCTGGCCGAGGAGGGGCTGAAGGTGAGAACGTCGTCGGCCCGCGTCTTGCGGGCCCGAAAGATCATCCTCGAGCTTCTCTTGGCCTCTTGTCCGCAGTCGAAGGTCATCCAAGATCTGGCTTCCGCGCACAACATCCGCCGGCAGCGTTTCCGGCAGGAACATGAGGACTGCATCCTGTGCGGGCTGTGCGTGCGGATGTGCCAGGAACAAATGGTGGCGGGAGCGATCGGTTTCCGCGGCCGCGGCGAAGGCCGCACCATCGGAACGCCGTTCGACATTCGATCCGAGGTTTGCCGGCTGTGCGGGGGATGCATCTACGTCTGCCCGGCCTGCCAGCTCCGCTGCACGTATACCGATCCGGACAAGGCGATCTGCGGCGGGTGCGCGAACTTGAGTCCTCCCTGTATCGATAAAGGGCCTTTCGATGACATGATGTGCTACATGGAACCTTGCGTTGCCTGCGAAATCACCGCGGCGTCCAAGAAACCGGAAACCGGCCGAGAGAAGGAAAGAAAGGGAGCAGGAGATGCAATCGAAGACACTCTCTAGGATCAACTCGTCCGCCGCGACGCTGACGAAGAACAGGACGGAGGAGTCGATCACTCCCTCCTCGGGCATGTGCGTGACCTGCGTGGACGGGTGCATCGGGATGTGCGAGATCGGCAAGTCCGCGTACCGGGGGCATGAGGTGATCTACCCGCAGCCCTTCGGCGTCATCACGACGGCGGCCGAGAAGTTCTATCCGGTCGATTATTCGCACTTCAACATTATGGGGACCGCGGTGGGCGCCCACGGGATCGAGGCGGACAGCGACAAGGCGATCTTCCCGAACGTCAGCCTCGAGGTGGTCTTCGGGCACGACCGGGGGATCAAGTTCCGCTATCCGTGGATCATCCCGGGGATCGGCTCCACCGACGTGGCGAAGAACAACTGGGACGGGTTGGCGATCGGTTCGGCGATCGCCGGAACGGGCCTTACCATCGGTGAGAACGTCGCCGGGATGGATCCCGAGTCGGTGATCAAGAACGGACGGGTCGTCGACACGGTGGATCTCAAACGGCGTGTGCGCCTCTACCAGGATCACCAGCGCGACGGCTACGGCGCCATCATCGTGCAGGCGAACGTGGAGGACACGCGTCTCGGCGCGCAGGAATACGCGATTCGGGAGCTCGGTGTCCAGATCGTGGAGCTCAAGTGGGGGCAGGGGGCGAAGAACATCGGTGGAGAGGTCAAGATCCGCAATCTCAAGAAGGCGCAGATGCTTCACGAGCGCGGCTACGTCGTCCTTCCGAACCCGACCGATCCCCTCGTCATCAAGGCGTTCGAGCGCGGATCGTTCAAGGAGTTCGAGCGGCATTCCCGAGTCGGCATGGTCGAGGAGGAATCGTTCGGGAAGCGAGTCGAGGAGCTCCGCAAGGCCGGCGCCAAGTACATCTTCCTGAAGACCGGCGCGTATCGTCCGGCCGATCTCGCGCGGGCGATCAAGTTCGCCTCCAAGTTCAAGCTGGATCTCCTCACGGTCGACGCGGCCGGAGGCGGAACCGGGATGAGCCCGTGGCGCATGATGAACGAATGGGGCATTCCCCCCGTCGAGCTGCACTCGCTTCTCTACCAGTACGCCTCGAAGCTCGCCGCCAAGAAGGAACACCTTCCCGCTCTCGCGGTGGCCAGCGGGTTCACGTTCGAGGACGCCATCTTCAAGGGCCTGGCCCTCGGCGCGCCGTTCGTGAAGCTCGTCGGGATGGCGCGCTCGCCGATCGCCGCGGTCATGGTGGGGAAGACGTTGGGACGGGCGATCGAGGAGAACCAGGTCCCCGTCTACGTCGAGCGCTTCGGCAACACGAAGGACGAGATCTTCGTTACGGCGGCCGATCTCCGAAAGGAACTCGGAGACGACGAGTTCGAGAAGCTGCCGACCGGAGCGATCGGGCTCTACACGTACTACGAGCGGCTCGCGCAGGGGCTCCGGCAGATCATGTGCGGCGCGCGGAAGTTCTCCCTGGAGCACATCTCGAGGGACGATCTCGTGGCGCTCACGCCGGAGGCGGCAAGGGTGAGCGGGCTCGAGTACGTGATGGACGCGGATGGGGAGGAGGTCGAGAAGATCTTGAAGAGCTGAGCCGCGCCGGCGGCTCTCGTTTGAAACGGATCCGCGATGGTCGGGGGCCTCTCCCAGTTCCGTGTGGGAACCCTTGACGCAAAGGCTCGCGAGGGCCCCCGCCATCCGGCCGTTCCGATCAGGGACGGGATCTCGATCGGCCGATTGCGGCCGAAGCATTGAACGAGAAGGGGGAGAGCGAACCCCGAAAGCAGGCGGCGCTATCGCACAAGCAACACCCGCTTCACGTCACGGCTGACGGGAGTGCTACAGGAGACGAAGTAGACACCGGGCGCCGACTTCTCCCCCGAGGAACTCCGTCCGTCCCATGACCACTCATGGATGCCTGGACCATACTCTCCGCTCGCCAATGTTCGAACACGACGGCCCGCCAAGTTAAACACTTCAAGGATGAGATCCGTGGACCAAGGTATGGAGACAGCGAACCGGGTCTCCGAAACGAAGGGCGCAGGGTGTGGAGTGGAGAGGAAGAACGAGCCGCCGGTCGTGGGGATCTCGGGCCGAGTCGCGACCGACGTCGACACGCCTTTGGCTCGGTAGTAGATCTCACTGTTCGAGTCCCGCAGGTCGGTCCAAACGACCGAGACGTAGTCGGCGACACCGGCCGCCACCGTCGGCAGCCGGGAACTCCCCGGGGCAGCACTCATGCGCAACGGATCGCTCCAGCCTCGGTCTTCCGAATGAACCAGATAGACCTCGGGCTCTCCGTAGCGGTAGTCCTCCCATGCTACGCAAACGACACCCGACCCGCTGACGGCAACCGAGGGCGAGGCGGCTTCTTCTAGACCCGTGATCAACTCCTCCGCCGCTTGCCAAGCGGATCCGTCATAGCGTGCGTAGAAGATGTCACCGCCCAGATTCTCCCCGTCCTGCCACACGACATGAACCGTTCCTCCAGGGCCCGCCGCGACGACCGGATTCCTCGAGAAGGAAATATCCGATGAAAGAACAACAGCACTCGACCACGATATCCCGTTCCAGCTTCTGTAGCGGATTCTCTCCGTTTCGAGGGATGCCGACTCGCGCTCATACACCAGATGAAGAAGACCGTCCGTTCCCCACGCGAGGGAGGGGCGGTACGATTCCTTCAGTGCGGAGTTGTCCGGTGCCGTCGGGCTGGACCATCCCGTGTCATCCAGGAACGAGAAATACACGACGAAGCTCGTGTTGCCGGCCGCCTGACGCTCCCACGCGACATAGACCTCTCCGCCTCCGGCTGCGATCACGGGCGCACAATCGTCCATATAGTAATTCGTGACTCTCTCGTCTTCCGACCACCCTTCCGGCCCCATGCTCTTGTAGTAGATCTCCTGATTTCCGTCCCGCGTGTCCACCCAAGCCACGTGAAGCCGACCATCCTCATCCACCGCAACGGCGGGAGCATCAGAGAACGCGCCGTCGTAGGTCAGCCTTGTCTCTTCTTCCCACTCAAGGCCCTGACGCGACCGGTAGTAGATCTCGCTATTACCGTCCCGCGTGTCCGCCCAGACCACGTGGGTGGTCCCCTCGAGGTCGATCGCCATCGCGCGCCCGCCGGGAGGACAGGTTCCTGAGCTGGCGGGATTGTTCGTGAGCCTCGTCTCGTTCTCCCAGCCCGCAAGGCGAACCGGACCGACGCTCACGACCGAATGCCCTCGCCCACCGATGCTGTCCGTGAAGGTCGAGTAGGAATAGGAGGAACCCGTCATGACACCCCGAGCTCGAAAGCCGATGTCATGATCTCCGGAGGACACGGCGACAACAGACCAATAGACCGTCGCGCTGTCGCCTGATGCCAGGTTGGGAAGGGACTGCGTCGGAGTGCCGCTCGCCAGAACGAGTCCTTCCGGGAGACGGATTGTCGCCGCGCAACCGGTGCAGAGATCCATACCGTCCAGCGGTTCGCGACCCGGATATCGGACGGTCAGGTTGACGGTGAGGGTGTCGCCTTCGTCGGCAACCGAGGGCGAGCTCGGCCGCAGCGTCCAAGGGCCCGCGACCATCGCCCAGCACCAGCTCCAGGTCCTCCAGAGATCCTCCACGAAGACGGACTGATCCACCAGCCAGTTGGGGCCTGACACCGACCCGGAATACCATGGGTCGTGGATAATAAAGACATCCAGATTATCGTCATACCCTTTCACCACGCGGAAGTGACCGGCGGTATGAGCCGTGCTGTACCATGTGCAGACGAAGACTGGGTCGTTCTGGGAAACAAGGGTTTTCAGATCGTCGTAGGAGCCGGGATCGTCACCCCAAGAGTAATCTGTGCACGCATAGCCGAGGAGCCGCTCCGGATAGCCACGAAGGTTCGGGTCTTGTATCGCCGTGCTCATGCCGCTGAAGTGAGCCGCCCGATCCATGTCGCTCGAATAGCACCCCACGTTGACGACATCGTTCGCCACATCGCTGATGGGGTTCTGCGGAATCTCCTCGCCCCAATAGTCCATGATCATCTGAAGAGCCGCAGGGCCGCAAAACCAGTCGGTGATCTGATAATGATAGGGAACGCCGGCGATGTTGTATGCCTGGGGAAGAACGGCTTGCTTGTGAAGGCGAGGTTTTTCCGCCGGGGTTTTCTCGCGGGCCATCCTTCCGTCGGAGACGAACCCCTCGCGCTCCGGATCACTCGGCGTGACCGCCCGCTCCGCCGAGAAATCGAAGGACGAAAGAACGGGCGCCTCCTCGCGGTCGGCGTCGATGAGCCATCGGCTTCCGTCGGGCGATTCAAACGACCAATAGAGGTGTTTGTCGCATCCCTCGATCAAGAGGCCGTCGCTCCGAGGGCTCTGCGCTCCCAAGGCGCGCGCTTTCTCCAAGGCCCTCTCCCGCGCCCGGCTTTGCGTAACGCCCGGGAAGTCGGCGGACGGAGGCGAGAAAGTCGCCCAGAGCCACCGCCCGCTCTCGGCATCGACGGCGACGAGCGCGAGAAGAGACCCGTGGTGAGAACGAACCGGGACCACCGAGTAGACCGGGATCTTCGTCACGGGATGATGGACCAGGTACGAGTCGTCCAAGACCGAGTTCTGGATACTCTGGAGATCTACTAGGTCTTGGCGGCCGGAAGAGACCACTCGGTCGAGGAAGTCCCGCGAGGCGGCCAGGCTCCGTTCCTTGTCGAGGATCTCCGCTCCGAAGAGACACGAGGGAGAACTCGCAAGGAACGCCGCCGCGATCCCAACGGGGAGCAGCAGTTGCCAAAAGGGAAACGAAAGGACCTTTCGCGAGCGGTCAACGACTCTGCCCGGGCTCTGTCTCATGGATCATCCCCCTCGATTTCGTGTCCGAATCGAACCGAACGTCCCCGCGGCCGGCCTGTTCCTCGTGATCGACACCGGTTGTAGTTTGATGAACCTCGGCGCGTTGTCTTCTCCACGCGCGGTCGGATGCGCTTGATCCTGGAACACACAGAAGTCTACCACAAGTCAACGTTCCATGCAATTGCATTAGGCAGGATGGCACATCCGGCACTCGGCCCGTTTCTGCCGTCAGGTTACCGGGCTCTTTCCGTTCGGCAGCCCGGGACCGATGGCCGAACCAAGAGTTGACCATCGATTTCGTCGTCTTGGGTTCAATCCTCCAAATCATCCGGACAACCCGGATAGATTACAGACGCGACGAAGGCGGGGTGTCATGGATCCATCGATGGATCCGGACGCCCGGTTCACCGCCTCCTTTTCGTTTCTTGCCGAATTGCTTCGTGCCGGAGCGTGTCTCCCCTACCAAGAGCGAGGGGCTCAGACCTTCGGTCCGAGCCCCTCGAACGGAACGCTCCGCCGCGCGGTACTACCGCACGAGGACCATCTTTCGGGTCATCTCGCGGCCGTCCGCCTTGAGGCGATAGAAGTAGACGCCGCTTCGGACCGCCGCCCCGGAGTCGTCGGTTCCGTCCCACGGGACCGCTCGGTCGCCGACGTACGAACCGGCGGCGAGCTCGCCCAGGAGAAGACCGCGAACGAGGCGCCCGCTCACATCGTAGACCGAAAGATCGACGAACGCGTCTGCGGGGAGCGTGAACTCGATCGCCGTGTTCGGGTTGAACGGGTTCGGGACGTTGGCGAGCAGCTCCGCTTTTCCGGCCGCGGGGACGTAACCGCCGCCGATTCCCTGCACGATGCTGCAGTAGTCCCACACGAAGACGTCCATCACGATCGGGTTCGTCGTCGAGAAGAGCGTGTCGTTCAGGTAGACATTGCGGTTCGACTGCTCGAAGCACTCGTAGTTGAAGAGCGTGTCCGGAAGCTGCTTCCAGAGGAACTTGAAGTCCACGTTCTTCAGGGTGCCGGTCGGGAACGTGAGTCGAGTGGAGAAGACCCCGTCGTCCGCGGTCGAGTCGGGAAGAACGCCGTCGTCCTTAAGGCGGTTCGCCGGCGGAACATCCCAATTCAGAGGCGCCTGGCTTCCGTTGACGCCGATCGAATCGACGTCGGAATCCCACTGGATGTTCCAGTGTTTGACGAAGAAGACGACGTCGATGTTCTTGTCCGTGAAGTCGACGGGCGCGAGGTTGTCCCACCAGATGTCGAGCGTATCGATCGCGTACGTCCCGTCCAGCGTGTAGACGTGGTTCCCGATGCTCTCCCACGTCGCGCACTGGTGCGTGAACTTGTACTCGAGTGTGACCGTGTCCGTGACGCCGTCCGTGCACGTGTGCATGAAGACGAACCGGCCGACGTAGATCGAATCTCCTTCCGGATCGGCGAGAAGGTCGTCGCAGGTCGGGTCCCACGTAAGCGGTGAAATGCTCCCCTCGATCGCCACCGTGTCGGGATCCGGCGCGGCGGAGTTCGTCCGCAGATAGACGTTCATGTTCGCCCGGACGAGGAGCTGGGTTAGGTAAAACTTGTGGACGTTGGTGGTGTTGTTGTCGACGATTGTGTTCAACGCGCGGTCCTTGACGTTCACCGCCTCGAGGGTGAGACACGATCCGAGACCCATGTCCGCGCTCAGCGTGAGAAGCACTTGGGAGCTGTCCCCGTGGAGCTTCGCGCCATTCACGGTCACGCCGGTGACCGTGTAGTTGGCGGGAGTCTGCGCGCTCGTCGGATCGAGCGGTTCGCTGAAGACCGCGATCAGCGTGTCCCGGTTGCTCTCGATGATGTACGCGTCCTCCAACCTCGGCGGCGTGGTGTCTCCGCCGCTTTGCCGCGTCACCATCGTCGAGACGAGAACGGTCGCCGTGTCATCCCAGTTCGCGGCGTTCCAGTCGTCCGCCGGATCGTTCGACGTGTCCTGCGCGGGCGGGTTCCCGACCTCGCCGGTCGACCAAACCTCGACCCAGATCGTCGAGGGATCGCCGATTCGCGAGCGGGCGAGCTTGTACTCGATTCCGGAGACCGCGCCGGCGGAAAGAGCCGCCCCGTCGGCGCCTCCCGACATCGACCAGGACGCCGTCCCCTGATTCCAGACCCAGAACTGCGTGTCTTCAGGGCCGTAGGGGGCCGCGTTGACCCACGTGTTCAAGCTGTACTCGATCTTGTGGGGGTCGGCGGCCTTGGTCTTGCGCGCCCACGCGTCCGATGTCGCGCCGTTCGCGTCGTTGGTGACATCGATGTAGAGAAGGTACTTGCCCCAGTTGGTCGTGCTCAGGTTCTCGTTGACCGTGAAGAGGAAGTACCAGAAGTTGTTGTCGTTGCAGACATATAGGTTCAGCATGTCCATCGCTTTGAGGTTGTTCCAGTGGTCCCCCGCCGGGTCGGACGCTTCGGGACTTCCATAGACCGCGTCCACGACGCCGTCCAGCGTCGGGGTTCCGAAGCCTTCCGCGAAGACGCTTCCGACCGCGAGGGCCGTCGCGAGGAGAGAGGCGAGGATCGCATGCGCACGCTTCATCGAGCTTCCTCCATCTTGAGGGTTGGGGAGACGGACCACACCGCGCCGCTTAGTCGGGCGGATTGCTAAATTATTATAGCACAGCGCGCGCCCGGAATCCAGTCGGTCGGCGGTCCTCGAAACGGTTGACCGGCAGGCCCGCCTTTCGAGAGAATGGAACGCCGGAATCCAGGAGGGCCGATCCCGCTCGAGCGCGCGAAGAGCCTGGAGGAAGCGACATTGGCCGGAATCGTCCTGAAGAGCCTCGTCAAGAGCTACGGCAAGGGGAAGCCGGTTCTCAAGGGAATCGATCTCGAGATCGGGGACCGGGAGTTCATGGTCCTCGTGGGGCCGTCGGGTTGCGGGAAATCGACGGTTCTGCGCGTCATCAGCGGCCTCGAGGAGGTCGACTCCGGCGAGATCTCCATCGGCGGGCGGCGCGTCAACGGGGTCCCGCCCCGCGAGAGGGACGTGGCGATGGTTTTCCAAAACTACGCCCTCTACCCGCACATGACCGCCTACGACAACATCGCGTTCGGTCTTCGCGTCCGCGGCTTGCCGAAGAGGGAAATCGACGGTCTCGTACGAGAGGCGGCGGGGATCCTGAACATCGAGCCCCTTCTCGAGAAGCTTCCGAAGCATCTCTCGGGCGGCGAAAGGCAGCGCGTCGCGCTCGGCCGCGCGATCGTGCGGAAACCGAAAGCCTTCCTGTTCGACGAGCCTCTCTCCAACTTGGACGCGAAGCTTCGCGTGCAGATGCGCGCCGAGATCTCCGCCCTTCACCGGAGACTTCGAATCACGACCGTCTACGTGACTCACGATCAGGTCGAGGCGATGACGATGGGCGAGAGGATCACGGTGATCCGCGCGGGGGAGATCCAGCAGATCGCGCAGCCGCTCGGCCTCTATCAGCGCCCCGCGAACCGTTTCGTCGCCGAGTTCATCGGCTCGCCTCCGATGAACACTTTCCCCGCCCGATGGGAGGCGGAAGGTTTCCGCATCTCGGGGATTCCGATCGATTGGTGGAACGGAGCGGTCCCGCTTCCCGATGCGCTCCGCGGAAAGGATCTTCTCCTCGGGATCCGCCCGGAGCACATCGAGGTCGACAAGGAAGGAAAGGGCCTTCCGGCGGAGATCGATCTCGTGGAGCCGATGGGCGGGGAGTCGAACATTTATCTTACAGTTAAAGGAAAGAGGGCGATCGCGCGCGCGGGTCCGGACGCGCCCTTCCGCGCGGGGGACCGGGTCGTGATCCGCTTCCCGATCGACCGCGCCCACTTCTTCGACGGCGAAACCGAGAGGCGGATCGAGAAAGCCTGAAGGCACGAGGCGCGGAGAGGAGGGAGGAAGTGATCGGAAACGGCGGGATGATTCGGTCGGGTCTGTTTCTTCTCCTCGCGGCGATTCTCGCCGGATGCGGCGGAGGGGCGGACGAGATCGTTCTCTGGGAGATGATGGATCCACAGGAGCGCGTGGTTCTCGAAGAGCTTCTCGCTGCGTACAACGAGGCGCACCCGGACGTCCGAGTCACGCACACGAACATCGGGAACGAACAGCTCCGCACGCAGTACCTCACCGCCACGATGGGCGGCGGGGGGCCGGATCTCGTCTTCGGGCCTGCGGACAACGCGGGTCCCTACGCCATCGCCGGCGGCGTCGCCGCGATCGACGAGGTCTTCCCGCGCGAGTTCTTGGAAGAGTTCCTCCCGATCTCGTTCGACACACTTCGCGGCCACATCTGGATGCTCCCCGCGCAGGTGGGAAACCACCTTTGCCTGCTCTACAATCGCGCGCTTCTCCCCGAGCCTCCCGCCACGCTCGAAGAAATGGTCCGCATGGGCGAGGCGCTCACCAAGGACCTCAACGGCGACGGAACGCCCGACCAGTACGGACTTGTTTTCGATCTCAAGGAACCGTTCTGGCTCATCCCCTACGTGGGGGCTTTCGGCGGATGGGTCATGGACGCCTCGTACCGCCCGACATTGGATACGCCGGCGATGGTCGACGCGCTCCGGTTCCTCCATGATCTCAAGGCGAATCGGAAGGCGATGCCCCGCGAGTGCACGTACCAGCTCGCCGACACGATCTTTAAGGAAGGGAAGGCGGCCATGTCGGTGAACGGGCATTGGTCGTGGGGCGGCTACGACGAGGCGGGGATCGACTTCGGAATCGCCCTGATCCCGAGGAGCGAGGCGACCGGACTCTGGCCGACGCCGATGATCTCGAGCCGCGGGTACTACCTCAACGTGAACCTCAAGGGAGAGCGACGCGATCGGGCGATCGACGTGATGAAGTTCCTCACCTCGCGGGAGACGCAAGTTCTCTTCGCCGAGCGTCTCTGGGTGATCCCGAGCCGCACGAACGCGTTCGAGGATCCCGCCGTTCAAAAGATCGAGCGGATCACCGCCTCCTTCCGCCAGTACGAGAAGGGGAAGCGGATGCCGGTCGTTCCCGAGATGCGAGCGATTTGGGACGCGATGCGTCCCGCCTATCAAAACGTGCTGAACGGAGAGCAGTCCCCCGAGGACGCGGCCCGCGCGATGCAGCAGGACGCGGAGCGGAAGATTCGGGAGATGCGGGACTAGCATGGCCTCTCTGCGGCGCCGATCCGCTCTCCCCTATCTCTTCCTCGCGCCGGCCGGCCTCGTCATGCTCTTCGTCGTTCTCTATCCGTTCCTCTACAACGTCGTGATCGCCTTCTCGAACATGAGCCTCTACCGTCTTCGCGATTGGAGTTTCGTCGGCTTCGATCACTTCCGCACGATCGTTCGCGAGCCGGCGATCTACTCGGTCCTCTTGAAAACCGTCGTTTGGACGACGGTGAACGTCGTGTCGCATCTCGTCTTCGGGGTCGGGCTCGCGCTTCTTCTCAACCAGGAGATCCGCGGGCGCGCGATCTATCGCGCGCTCCTCATCCTTCCGTGGGCGATGCCGCAGTACATCACCGCGCTCACGTGGCGGGGAATGTTCAACTACGAGTACGGAGCGATCAACCTGATGCTCCGCGGGCTTCACCTGCCGCCGGTGCCGTGGCTC
>VGIW01000035.1 GCA_016867715.1 Candidatus Eisenbacteria bacterium
TTCTTCAACCTGTGCGCGGTCTATGTCGATCGGAACGTCGACACGGCCCGACTGTATCTCGCCATTCGAAGCGTTCTCGGCACGGGATTCGCCGACTTCCTTTCCCATCGGGACGAGGCGGGCGTGCGGCGCATC
This sequence comes from Candidatus Eisenbacteria bacterium, assembly GCA_016867715.1. Classification (NCBI taxonomy): domain Bacteria; phylum Candidatus Eiseniibacteriota; species Candidatus Eiseniibacteriota bacterium. Next base: position 136 of record VGIW01000035.1, read on the forward strand.
CTCGGGGAGACGATCGCCCACACCGGCTACATCATCATGATCCTGCAGGTATTCGTCTCGCGCATCTTCGAGAAGTTCAAGCCGATCCCGTCGTTCCTCTTCGGGTTCGTGATCGTGGCGGCCGGGTTCGTCGTTCTCGGGCTCGCGAGCACCGGCCCCGCAACGCTCGTCTTCCTCGGCATCTTCCTCTTCGCGGTCGGCGAGATGATCTCCTCGCCGCGCATCCAGGAATACATCACGTGGATCGCTCCGAAGGAAAAGGCGGGGCTCTACATGGGGTCCAACTTCCTCGCGGTCGGAATCGGAGGCGCGACGAGCGGCGTGATCTACACATCCGTTTACGGGTACTTCCGCGACGGCGGGCACCCGGATCGCGTGTGGTACGTGCTCGCCGCGCACACGATCGCGGCGATCTTCGCGCTGATCGCTTTCCAGAAGATCGCGGGCGATTTCCGCGAGCAAGATTCATAGCCTGGGTCCAGGCGAGCCGGAATCCGGAAGGCGGGGCAGCGTTTCCGGGGCGAGAAATCCGTCTGGAGTCCGTGCCCCTTCCTGTGGTACAAAGGACCGAGCACCCGTCACCAGAGGAGAGGATGGAGTATGAGCGAGCATGAAACGCCGAGGCCCGCGCAGCTTCCCGAAAACGCCTACCGCGAACTGAAAACGGGGGAGAAATACGTCCCGATCTTGAGCGCCGAGAAGGGCGTGCCCGAGATCACCAAGCGGTCGATCCTCTTCGGGCTCGCGATGATCGTCGTCTTCTCGGCCGCCGCGGGCTACATCGCGCTGAAGCTGGGCCAGGGGATCGAAACCGCGATCCCGATCAGCATCCTCGCGGTCGGCTACTCGGCGATCATGGCGCGGAAGAGCGGGCTCGTCGAGAACGTGAACATCCTCGCGATCGGCGCGACGTCGGGGATCGTGGTCGGCGGCTCGGTCTTCGTCATGCCGGCGATCTACATCCTCGGTCTCGAGGGGAACTTCTTCCGAATCTTCATCGCGCCCTTTCTCGGCGCGGTTCTCGGCGCGCTCTTCCTCATCCCCTTCCGGCGTTACTTCACGACCGAAATGCACGGCAAGCTCCCCTTCCCGGAGGCGACGGCGACCACGGAGATCCTCGTCACCGGCGAGCGGGGAGGGAGCGCGGCGAAGGTTCTTCTCTACGCTCTCGGAATCGGCATCGTGCTCGACTATCTCGCCCTCGCCTTCCACACTTGGAGCGAACGCTTCACGACCGCGGCGATTCCCGCGCTCGACACGCTCACGAACCGCCTGAAAGCCGTCTTCTCGATGAACACTTCGGCGGCGGTTCTCGGGCTCGGGTACATCATCGGGATCCGTTACGCCTCGATCATCATGTCCGGTTCGATGCTCGCGTTCTTCGTGCTCATTCCTCTCTTCGGGTATCTCAGCCCGCGTCATGGCGGGCTCTCGTACAACGAGATCTTCTTCGGTGCTGAGGGGGGCGCGATTCCCGGCGTCCGGAACATCGGCATCGGCGGGATCTTCGCGGCGGGGATCATCTCGATCATCAAGATGTCGCCGGTGATTCGCCAGGCGCTCCGGCAAATGATCGGCCAGCTCTTCACCAAGCATGAAGGCGCGGTCGAGACGAGCCGGCTCGAGAAAGACATGAAGATGACCACGGTGGTCGGCCTGATGCTCCTTCTCGCCGTCATCATCTTCGGGTACTTCCGCTTCGTGGTTCTCGCGGGCGAGCCGGGCGCGACGGCGCTTTCGCTCATCTCGACGCTTCTCGTCTATCTCATCGTGTTCCTCTTCTCGGCCGTTTCTGCGTGGGCGATCGCGATGATCTCGGTGACGCCGATTTCGGGGATGACGCTCACGACGCTCATCATCGCGGCGGTGAGCCTCTCCGCGCTCGGCCTCAAGGGACAGGCGGGGATGCTCGCCATCCTCCTCATCGGAGGCGTCGTCTGCACGGCCCTCTCGATGTCGGGATCGCTCGTCACGCAGTTCAAGATCGGACAGTGGCTCGGCTCGACTCCGCGATCGATTCAGTGGAGCAACATTATCGGGTCAGCGGTGGCCGCCGCCATCGTGACCGCGATCATCATGCTCTTCGCGCACGTGTACGGCTACGGAGCGCCGTCCGCGGAGAATCCACGGCCGCTCGCCGCCCCGCAAGCGACCGCGATGGCCGCCGTGATCGACGCCTTCCTCGGGGGGCAGGGAGCCCCCTGGCCTCTTTACGGGATCGGCGCGGCGATCGCCTGCATCGTCACCGTGCTCGGGATCTCCCCCCTCGCGTTCGCGCTCGGGATGTACCTTCCGATCGAGCTGAACAGCCCGATCCTCTTCGGCGCGATCGTCGCGTGGCTCGTTCAGAAGTCCGCGAAGGACGGAGCCCTTTCGAAGGCCAGGAACGACAAGGGGATCCTGCTCGCCTCCGGTCTCATCGCGGGAGGAGCGCTCGCTGGGGTCTTCGACGCGCTCACGAAGATGCTCGAGGAGGCGGCGGGCGGAGCCCTTCCGAAGCTGGGCCTCCCCGCAGGCGTCTCGAACTGGTTCGGTTTTGTCGTGTTCTTCGGGCTCGCGACTCTGCTTTACCTCGACGCGAAGCGCGCGAAGGCGGAGTAAGGAAAAGAGCGGTCCGAAAGAGAACGGGGGACGCTCGCCGATCGAAACGGGCAATTGCCCGATCGACCGGAGAGCGTCCCCTCGTTCATCGTGGCGAAGAAACCGTTCGTCTACCGGCCCCGTCTCGGCGCTTTCTTCGGCCCGATAATCCCCGCGAACGCTCGGGCGAGCTCATCGCGAAGAATGCCGGGGAGCACGGCCCGGATCTCCCTGCGAAGAAGATCGGCGCCCGCGCCCTTCGCCGCGATCGGACCGCGCGCTCTCGCCGCCTTGGGCTTCCCGCTCCGCTTCATCCAGCCGTAGTAGGTCCACTTGTTGACGCCGTACTTCTTTTCGACCTGCGTCGCCGTGAGTCCCTTCGCCTTGGCCTCGGCCATGATCTTCATTCGGTCGGCCCTCGGCAGAGCCTTCCGCGCTTTTCTCTTCTTGGGCATGGCAAACCTCCTTTAGTACCCAACCTGTCCCTATTAGGAGCCCGTCCATTCCCTTTGTCAAGAGTTGTTTGGGATCGAGGAGCGAGGCGGACGGATGCACAACGCGGTCTTCTCGCGGAACGTCCGGGTTCCGGGAATCGCTCCGACAGCCGCATTCGGGGCGTCCGCGACCCGGCATTCCGGACGCTGGAATCGAAGCGCGACTCCGGATACAATCCCCCCAAGACTCGAGAACGCGAAGATCGCGTTCGGCCGCTGCCCGGAGCGCGTGGAGAGACGCCATGTCCGACCCGACGATCGAAAGAACCCTAAGACGCTACTTCCCTTTCGGCTTCCCCCTCACGCTCGAGGCGATGGTTCGCTTCGAAATCCTGCCGCTCGTCGCCGACACGAGCCCCGAGCCCGGGGACGAGAGCGTCCTCGAGGTGCGGCAACTCGTCCATCTCGTGAACCGAAAGAGGGCTCTTCACACGTACCACCCGAAACCGTTGCGAGCGGAGGACCTCTTCGCGCTCGGCCTCATCACGGACGCGCTCCGCTACGTGGCGCTCTTCTACTGCCACCGCGAGCAGCCGGGCGTTCTCGCTCGAGGACGCCGTCGCGGGGTCGCTCGGATCGGCGAGCCGAGCGTCGAGAACGTGGCGACGGTCTTCACGAGGCTTCTTCCTCCGCACGAGGTGATCCGCCGGACAACGCCGGACGGAGCGCCGGGCCCCGCCGTCGAGCGCGCGGTCGAAACCATCCGCGAGACAGCGGACTATCTCACGCGATCCGCGGAAGGGGTCCCGAACCGCGACGCGGCAGACATCGAGACGGTCCTCCTCTCGCTCACCGCGCAGAACGCCGCGACCGAGCCCTTGCGCGAGTTGTTCGACGACGCCAGGTTGCAGCAGGAGGCTCCCTATCTTCCGTATGTGGTCGGGCTCGAGGAGTTTTTCGAGGAGCAGCCGCCGTTCCGGCCGCTCGGGGAGACGCTCTTCCGATGCCTGCGCGCGCCGATGCTCGCCTCACCGCACTCCCTCGAGGGACAGCTCCGATACATCCGCGAGCGCTGGGCTCACTTCCTCCCGCGCCGCATCCTCGATCGGATAACGCTCGCGCTGGACATCTGGGAGGAGGACCGGCGGCTACGCGGGCTCGGCCCGGGAGCGATTCCCGTGCCCACGTTCGGCCTCGGGCGCGCCGGTCTAGGCGAACCCGAGTTCGAGGCGTTCTCGACCGACCGCGATTGGATGAGCAACGTCGTCTTGATCGCGAAAAACGTTCATGTATGGCTCGATCAACTATCAAAGATATACGGCCGCTCCCTGCACACGCTCTCCGACATCCCCGACGAGGAGCTCGACCGGCTCGCCCGATGGGGGTTCCGGGGCCTCTGGCTCATCGGCATCTGGGAGCGGAGCCGCGCCTCTCGGAAGATCAAGCAGTACATGGGAAACCCCGAAGCGGTCGCCTCCGCCTACTCGTTGCACGACTACCGGGTCGCCGACGATCTGGGAGGAGACGGTTCTTGGCGGAATCTCCGGGACCGCGCGTGGATGCGGGGGATCCGCCTCGCGAGCGACATGGTGCCCAACCACATGGGGATCGACTCGCGCTGGGTGATCGAGCATCCCCACTGGTTCATCCAACTCGACTATCCTCCCTACCCTTGGTACACGTTCGGCGGCGGCAGTCTCTCCGACGATGCGCGAGTCGGCCTCTACATCGAAGACGGCTATTGGGAGCGGCGCGACGCGGCGGTCGTGTTCAAGCGCGTCGATCACCACACGGGCGAAACCCGCTACATCTATCACGGCAACGACGGCACGAGCATGCCCTGGAACGACACCGCGCAGCTCAACTACCTCTTGCCCGAGGTGCGCGAGGCGGTGATCCGAACGATCCTGCACGTGGCCCGGCACTTCCCGATCATCCGCTTCGACGCCGCGATGACCCTCGCGAAACGGCACTATCAGCGCCTCTGGTTTCCGCAGCCGGGCGACGCGGGGGCGATTCCGTCGCGCGCCGAGCGCGGGATGAGCAAGGAGGAGTTCGACCGCGCCTTCCCGGCCGAGTTCTGGCGCGAGGTGGTCGACCGCGTGGCGGCCGAGGCTCCCGACACGCTTCTCCTCGCCGAGGCGTTCTGGCTCATGGAGGGCTTCTTCGTTCGGACGCTCGGGATGCACCGCGTGTACAACAGCGCCTTCATGAACATGCTGAAGATGGAGGAGAACGCGAAGTATCGCCAGACGGTCAAGAACGTGCTCGAGTTCAGCCCGGAAGTTCTGAAACGCTTCGTGAACTTCATGAACAATCCGGACGAGCGGACCGCGGTCGAGCAGTTCGGGAAGGGAGACAAGTACATCGGGGTTTGTCTTCTCATGGTCACGATGCCCGGCCTCCCGATGTTCGGCCACGGACAAATCGAGGGCTTCACCGAAAAGTACGGCATGGAGTACAGGCGCGCGTATTGGGATGAGCCGGTGGACGAGCATCTCGTTCGGAGACATGAGGCGGAGATCTTTCCCCTCATGCGCCGGCGGCGGCTCTTCAGCGGGGCGGAGAACTTCGCGCTCTTCGACTTCGTCCGTCCCGGCGGCGGCGTGGACGAGAACGTCTTCGCTTACTCGAACCGCGCGGAGAACGACCGCGCGCTCATCCTCTACAACAACGTGTACGAGGGGACCGCGGGGACGGTTCATACATCAACTGCCATCAACGTCGGGAACGCCGACTCGCCCCGCCTATTGCGCCGTTCGCTCGCGGAGGCTCTCGCTCTCGACTCGTCCGAAGGATGCTACTACGCATTCCGCGATCACCGGACGGGGCTCGAGTACTTCCGCTCGGGGAAAGAGATCGCCGAGCGCGGTCTCTTCGCGGAGCTCGCGGGCTACCAGTGGCACGCGTTCGTCGATTGGCGGGCAGTGCGCGACGCGGACGGACGTTGGGGAGAGCTCGACCGGCGGCTCGGGGGACGCCCGGTGGAGAGCATCGAAACCGCGCGCCGCGAGATGGATCTCGAGCCGATTCTCGCGCCGTACGGGCGCGTCCTCAGAGCGGCGATCGCCCTCGCGGCGGAGCCCCGCGAGGCGGTGCGCGCGGCGGAGCTTGAGCGCGAGCTTCCCCGCTTCCTGACGGCGGCGGCCGCATTCTCCAGCTCTTCGGGCGCGGACCCCGGGAAGCCCTCGGTCGCCGAGAACGCCGCGAGAAACGCCTCCTCGGAAGTCGCCCTTCTTATCCATCCAGAGCGGATCTTCGCCGAGCCCGGTCCCCAACGCGGAGCGGGAGGATGGATCGAAGCGGAGCGGGATTGGCGGAACAGCTCCTCGCTCCTCCGATCGCTTCTTCTTTCCGTCGCGCTTCGCGCGGCGGGGAGCTCCGCGGAGCCTGAGAGCGCCGGGAGTCCGGCCGGAGCGCGACAACCGCTTTCTTCGCTCATCAAAGATTGGCTCCTCGACCGGAAAGCCACGGCGGCGTTCGCAGGACCCGCGGGGGACGCGGGCGCCGCCCGCATCGAGGCTCTCCTTGCGGAGATCGCGGCCGTCTGGGGAGACGATTGGGCACGGGAAGCGTCGCGCACGGCAAGCGGGGCGTTTCTCTCGGATCTCTTCGCCGATCCTGCCGCCCTGGAGTGTCTCGCGGTCCACGAGCACGCGGGTGTCTTCTACTTCAACAAAGAACGTTTCGAGGATTTGGCGCGGGCGCTCGCACCGGCCGCGCTCCTCTCCGTGCGAAGAGCGGGACGGCTCGACGAGCGGTCGGTCCGGAGGATCTTCGACGCGGGAGACCGGCTTCTCGCCGCGGCGGAGGCGTGCGGCTACCGGGTCGCCGGCATGCTCGAGCGCTCCGAAGGGTAGGACGCGCCCACTTCCGCCGGAACGAGACCCCGCCTCAGCTCAGCAATCCCCGGATGATCCGCTCGACCGCGTCGTCCTCGGTGAGACCGCGGGCCATCAGAGTTTCGAGCTGCTTCGAGTCGACGCTCCCGATCGACGCTTCGTGGGTGACGTGTGCCTTCGGGTGGTTCACCTCGACGATCGGAATCGCGGACGCGGACGCCTCGTCCTGAACGATCTCTTTGCAGTCGACGTGGCCGCGGGCATAGGCGGCGTTCGCAACGAGACGGTTGTGGACGTCCGCCTTCGCCCGATCGCGCAAGGCGATATGGCTCTTGAGGACGCCGCGCGAGCCCTCTCCGTCGAGAATCCCCGTCTCGCCGATCCGAATCCGATCGTTCCCGCGCCCGCTGATCCGCGCGACCATCTCGAGAACGCCTCCCGGGCCGACATACGTTTCGTAATCCACGTCGATCATCCCGACGCGCCCTTTGATCAGCTCGAACTCGGTCTTGAAGCGCGCGTTCTCCCCGACGCGGACCCGCGCCTTCGGAAGGACGAGAACCCCGCCCTCTCTTCCGTGGACGTGGCGCTCGAAGTAGGAGTAGTCCGCTCCGTCGCCGACCTCGATCTCCGCGTCCATCGAGTGCGTGATGTCGAGGGCGTTCGGGAATACGCAATGCGCGAGGATCGAGGCGGCCGCCCCCTTCCCCATCCGCACGCGAAGAACGATATGCTGCTTTCCGGTTTCGGGGAGCATTCCGAAGCACATATGGATCGGCGTCTCGATGCGCGCGCCTACCCGCACGGAGATGTCCGCCTCGATTCCGTCCGCCGTCTCGCGCGCGTCCACATCGAGACCGCGGACGAGACGGCTTCCGATCACGCGGTTTCCGTGCACGACGACGCGCGCGGTGTCCGTCCCCGGCTCGTGCAGGCCGGCCGAGTCGAACAGCGCGCGGATCGTGGAGTTCTCACTCAAGATTCGCGCACCGGAAACGGCGAGAGCGACTCCCGGCCGTCTTGATGATCGCAGGGGAGGCACTGGTTCTCGAAGTAGCGGCCGATCCGATCGACCGAACCCTTGTCGATCAGCTTGCCGTTGCAGAAGAGAAACGCGTGCTCGGCCTGCTTGAGAACGGTGAGGCTGTGTGTGATGAGGATCACGGTCGCCCCGCGCGCCTTGAGATCCCGAATCGCGTCGAAGATGCGGTTCAGGGCATCCACGTCGATCCCGGAATCCGGTTCGTCCATGAGAACGATCCGCGGCTTCATCGCGAGGATCGAGGCGAGCTCGATGCGCTTCCGCTCCCCGCCGCTCAGGGTCTTGTCCACCGCGCGCGAGGCGTACCGCTCCGGATCGAGGCCGACGCGGAGGAGCGCGTCCCGCACCTTCTCGTCCGAGCCGTTCTTCGCGCCCGCGAGGATGTAATCGCGCACGAGGAGCCCCTCGAAACGGGCGGGCTCTTGCCAGCCGAGCGTGATCCCGCGGCGGGCCCTCTCGTCGATCGGAACCTCGCGAAGCGACTCGCCGTCGAGAAGCACATCCCCCTCGTAGTCCTGATAGCCGGCGAGGCCCATGATCGTGTTCGCGAGCGTCGACTTCCCCGCCCCGTTCGGCCCGATGAGCGCGTGCACATGGCCCGGCCAGAAATCGATCGTGACGTGCTGAAGAATCGGCTTCCCGCCGAGCGTCATCGATAGGTTCCGGATCTCGAGACGGCCGTTCCCGGTCGGTTTCTCCCCGGCGGGGGTTTGCTCTCTATTCATTTCTTCCCCTTTGGCTGCGATCGTAGCACAACGGCCCGGCGACGGGAAGATCCGAGGACGGCTTCGAATGAAAGCCCGCAGCCGAGTTGGTGAACCCCGGTCAACGGTTGACGGAGCATCCTTGTTTCATGTCTCGTGGGAACCGTGCGATTGATACCCGCTGCCGCGAGAGCGGCGCGATCCTCTCGGTTGCGCCCTCTCTCGTTCGTCGAAGAGGAGGGGGTATTGACAGTTGGCCCGCTTCGCGCTAAGCTGTCAACATCGGTAGAGGAGCGGAGCGTCGGGTCGGTCGTTTCTGCCCGAGAAACAATTTAGTCTTTTACGTATCGAAAAGGAGAGCATCAACCAAGCGAGGCATCTTTGTCTCTGTTTCCGCCGGGAACGGATGCGGGGACCCGGGCGGCGGCCCGGAATCGGGTGCGAGCGATCGGTCCGACAGCCCGAGGAGGGTGAAGGACCGTGGACACGAAGCGCGTTCATCGATTTGGATACCGATGGGGAGAGCGTCCCGATCGAAAGGTGGACCTCCACTCGCTCAGAGACGGGGAGGCGTTCAACCTCATCGCTTCCGTGTTCTACGAAGAGGGCTATCTGGGCGGCGAGATCTTCATCAACACACCGATTCCTGAACCTGAGAACCTCGTTCCGGTCGACGATTCCTTTCTGAAGCCGTCCGACATTCTGCTCGTGACCACTCGTCTCCCGATGGACGATGTGTACAGCAAGCCTCGCAGGGCCTCGTGCCCCAGCTACACGATGCTCGAGGCCAAGATCTTCGAGTCTCTTCGGGTGTGCTTCGAGATGTGCTCGAGGGACATGATCAAGCTCGCGCGGTTCCTGGCGGATCGTCTGCCCCAGAAATACGCGGACCGAGCGCAGATCCAATTCCGGCAGAACCAATCCGCGGATTACTTGTTCGTCAGAAGCCACGAGAAAGCTCGCTGGAGGGAGTTCGAAGAAGGCCGCCGCACGGCCCTCTTTCTCATCTTCCTCGCCGAACCGTGGCCGAACGGCCCGCAGCTTCTGGCTGCTTTCGGCGTCGGCGGCAACGAAACGCTCTTCTGGGCACGCCTCCTTACCACCCGTCTGCGAAAGGAGCTGGAGATTCGATCCTCGCGGTTCGTTATGGCGGAGATGAAGCAGGGGCGGATTCCCCGTCGCCCGAGCGACCTTCGTTTCGTGGACGATTGGGAGGTCCGCATGCTTCTGAATGTCCCGATCGAGGAGGCTACGTTCCGCCGCGCCAGCTAGCCTCGGTCTTTCTATCCTCTCGCCCGCGGAGCCAGCGTTGCACCACGCCGGCTCCGTGCGGTTTCGCGGCGAAACAAGTTTCGCGGCCGGTTTCTTCCCGCACCAATCTCACAGGGCAGACCTTGTGTTTTACGATGTTAAGGGAGCTTCGATCCGCCGAGCGCTCGGAAAGCACGTTTGGGCTTCCCGAAGGAAAGCGCCCAGATCGATGAGCCTCCGCCGCGCGCGGAGTTCGAAGACGCGATCCGAACGGCCGCCGGATCGCGTTTCCCGCGCGGGCCGCCCGATCCCCCGTCGGACCGGAGGAGACCTCGCATGTTCATGCCCGAGAAAGACCCGAAAGTCGAAGCCCAGGAGATCTTGAACAAGATGATGGAGGTCATGGAGGCCATCATTCGAAAGGAGAGAGAAGTCGTGCGTCTCTCGGAGCGAACGGAGCTGTTGGCAGACGATATCGCGCTCGAGGTCAAGGATTGTGTGGATCTCGCCCGCGGGCTTCTCTCAGTGCTCGCCGACGACGCGGTTCGCCTTCCGATCGCGATGGATGGGCGCTGCATCCCGAGACCCCGATCGAAGAGGAAGCGGAGGCTGCTCGAAGAGATCGCGCGCCGCGGCGTCGCATCGCTCACGATCGATCAGACACCGGACGGATCCGCGCGCGTGCGCGTCGAGGGCGGCGACTCCTTCGATATGCCGCGGATGGGCGCCGAGCTTCTCGCTCTTCTCGCGGAGCCCGGAGGAAGGAACTCGCCCGACGGCTTCGTCGGATGGAAGACGCCGGACGAGATCCGTTTCGCTCTTCGCAAGCGTCTCGGGAAGAAGGTCTCGCCCCGCGCGCTGGCTCAGGGAGTGTGCAGGCTTCGCGACCGGCTCAGCCGAAACGGCGTGAATCCGGAGCTCGTTCAGACGCGAAGAGGGGACGGGTACCGTTTCGCTTTGCGTATCAAGGAAACGCCCGGCCGCTTGTGATCTCCGAGAGACCGAGCGTCACCGGGCCCGAATCGAAAACGGTAACCCGAGGCGCGGCAACAGCCCCGGGACCTCCCCCCGCGGTGATCGCGCCCAGGTCCGGCCGGTCGGGGCCGGCAAGCCTCACAATCGCTTCCGGGCGAACGTGCCGCGCACGCGAAGGAGAAACACCCGTATGGCGCGTCTTTGGATCAAGGATGACGCGGGGGAATGGGCGGCTCTCCCTCTCGATTCGTCGGCGAGCTTCTACCCCCTCTCCGTGAACCCTCCGAGGGCCCTGGAGACGGCAGGGACGATCGACTCGGCCGCATGCGAAACGGTTCTTGTGTCAAGCGATGCCCCGGACGCCGCCGGATGGAACGAAGGTGCGTGGTTTCTTCTCTCTTCGTTGCGGAGCGGCGTTCTCGTCAACGGACTCCCCGTTTCCGCGGGCATCCGGTTGCTCGAAGACGGCGATGAGATCCGCGTGAGGGGATCCGGGATCTTCTATTTCTCCGCGGAACGCGCGGCGCGGCCGGAGACGTTCCAATCCGACTCGAAAGAAGCACGGTCCGTTCGGTGCCCGCGCTGTCTTCGGGAAATCCGGGACGGAGAGGCCGTTGTCCGGTGTCCCCGTTGCGGCGTTCTTCACCATCACCTCCCCGGCGAAGGGTACCCGTGTTGGACCTATGCCGGCGGATGCGCCGTCTGCGGCGGGAGCACATCCCTCGCGGACGAGCCGGAGTGGAGTCCCGATGAAATCTGAAGCATCAAGCATCGACGCGAAGGGGAATCACGCGCCCCGACCGGGGAAGCGAGTGGCCGTCGTCGGAGCGGGCGGGGTGATCGGCTCGCATCTCCTCCCCCATCTGGCGCGGATGACGGATGTCGAACGTGTGGTCCTCATCGACGGGGATTCGTACGAGCCGTCCAACCTCTACAGCCAGGACATCGCGCTCCCGGACATTGGCGAGCGGAAGGTCGCCGTTCAGGCGAGAAGGATGCGCCGCGTGAACCCGAGCCTCCAAGTAATCGCGCTCCCCCACCGCGTGGAGGAGATCCCCGCCGGTCTTCTTCGCGCGGACGCGGTGCTCGCCTGCCTCGACTCGCGGAGCGCCCGGCAGTATGTGAACGAGATCGCTTGGCGGCTCGGCGCGCCTTGGATCGATGCGGGGGTGGACGGCGACAATCTTCTCGCGAGGATCAACGTCTATCTCCCGAGCCGGGAGAACCCGTGTCTCGAATGCGGGTGGGGACCGCGCGACTACGAGCTGATCGAACAGAAATACGCGTGCTCGAGCTTGGAAGGCGCCGCTTCGCACGGGTTTTCGACGAACGCGCCGTCGCATCTCGGGGCGCTCGCGGCGTCGCTCCAAATCGCGGAGTGCCGAAAGGTGCTCGACGGCGTCTTCGACCCCGCGTCCGCCGCCGAAGAGCTTCTCGTCGATGCCAGGCACAAGCGGCTCTTTCGAACGAGCGCGAGGCGGAATCCGGACTGCCTCATGGATCACTCGGTCTGGGCGCTCGACAAGGCGATCGGCGTTCCGGAAAGCGCGCCCCTTTCCGAGTTGCCGGCATTTCGAAACGGCGCGCGCGGGAACGCGGGGTCGTTCTTTCAGGTCCTCGGAAGCCGGTTCGTGAAGAGGCTCACGTGCACCGCGTGCGGCACGGCGGAGGAAGTCTGGCGGCTTCAGCGGTCGATCGCCGCGGCGGATCGCAATTGCCCCGCTTGCGGAGGAATGCGGGTCGCCGCGGGATTCGACGTCGCCGATCGTCTTTCGAGCGAGGAGGTCCCGGAGTCGGTTCTCCGAAGGCCGCTCGGCGAGGTTGGAATGCGGCGCGAGGACATCCTTCGCGTCCTCGAAGCCGGGGAAGAGCATTGGATCGAGGTGATCGCAGGATGATCGCGGGTGATTTCCGATCGCCCGCTCGGGAGAAGCACCCGAGGCTCGGCCGCTTGGCGGCCCGGCCGGCGGTGATCGAGCCGTCCACGGGGGAGCGCCTCCCGCCGCGGTGTAGCCTCGTATCGGAGCGCCGCGGAAACGCGTGCGAAACGAAAGGGACGATGCCATGACCGATCGAGTCTACGAGTCGTTTCTCGCCGAGCAGCAGGAAGAAGGGCTTGCGCTCGCCGCGTCGTCCGATCTTCTCGATCTCGCGCCGATCGGGCCGAAACCCGCGCGCCGATACCTCGCGACGTTTCGCTGCAAGGGCCTCGTGAAGAATCGAAACGGCGAGATCGCGACCGCGGAGCGCTTTCAGGCGGGGATCCACTTCCCGCCCGACTACTTGCGATGCGCGAATCCGGCGGAGGTGCTCCACTGGATGACGCCCGAGGCGTTTCACCCGAACATCCGCTTCCCGATGATCTGCATCGGACGGCTCAAGCCGGGCACGCAACTAGCGGATCTTCTCTATCAGATCTTCGATCTGGTGTCGGGGAAGAAGCGGACGCTCCGCGAGGACGACGCGCTCAACCCGGAAGCGTGCGAATGGGCGCGCAATCATCCCGAGCGATATCCGGTGGATCCGCGGCCGCTCAAGAGACGGCGGGCCGCGGGGGGAGAAGAGCGGTGACGCGGGAACGAACCGCTGAACGGATCGAGGCGATCCTCGCCGGGCTCGCGGGAAACATCGAGAGGGCCGGAGCCGGGCGATGGCGCCTCGCCGAGAGAAGAGGTGAAGGAGCGATGGGGAGCGCGGAGCTTCGCGGCTCATGGGTTCTTCTCGAGGTCCCCGCGCGGACGCCGGACGAGGCGTCGAGCCTTTCGTTCCTTCTCGCGAACCGGCTCCTGCCGGGCGCGGGGAAGGCTGTCCTCTCGGACGCGGGTGAGACGATTCTCCGCGCGGAGATCCCCGCCGAGAACGGCGTCGATTGCGAGCAATGGATCACGGACACATGGTTTGGATTTCAAGAGTTTTCGGGCATTCTCGACCGGGTTCGCGGGGAGGAGCCGAACGAGGGACGCCTCGCGCGCGCCGGCGGCGAGCCCGGAGCGCCGGACGACCCGGAAGAGAAGGCTCTCGCGGCGTCGATCGAAGAGGCCGGCTGGTCCTTCGAGAGGCGCTCGGACGGCGTCTTTTCGGTCGATCTCGAGACCTCGCGCGGGCCTCGGCGGGCGCTCGCGAGGCGCATCGGGGATGGGAGCGTCCGCCTCGCCTCGCGGATCGGACGCTTCGGCTCGGGAGAGGAACGCGTTCTGGAGACGGCCGGTCTCTTCCTTCTTCGAGCCTTCTTCGGGATTCGGCTCGCGAGACCGGCCGCGGAGAAGGAAGACGACGGCGGGTTCGCGCTCGACTTCGAGGTCGCGCTTCACGGCTCCCCGTCGGCCCGCGCGATCGATCACGCGCTTCAGGCGCTCTCCGCCGCGCTCTTCGCTTGCGGCAAGGAGACGCCGAGCTTTCGAACGGAACGGATCGCTTCGGCGTACGCGCGCTCGCTCGGATGGGCTCTTCAGCCCGTCCCGGCGGCGCAGGAACTGGGACGAACCTAAGACACGAGGAGGACGACCATGTCGACACGGGAAAGCACGCTTGCGATCGAGGCAACGGACGTCAGCCGCCAGAAGAAGTTCAGCCTTTCGGATCTCGAAGAGGAGATGACGGTCGGCGAGCTGGTGGAGAACCTTCTGGAGGCGATGCGGATGCCGGCCGCCGACACGGCGGGACGGCCTCTCGCCTATCACGCGCGGCTCGAGCGCGAGGGGAGGCACTTGCACGCGTCCGAGACGGTCGGCGAGGCGCTCGAATCGGGAGATCTTCTCACGCTGCTCCCGAACATCGAGGCGGGCCGCCGCTGATCCGCGCGGTCTCTTTTGTGCGGGCCGCCCCGCAAGTGGCCGCGGAGAGTGGAGCATGAACGAGCACGAGTACCGCCTGGTCTTCTTCGGAGACGACGGCGGCCGGTTGGACGAGGTCGCGGTCCGTCCCGACTGGGAACCGGCGATCGAGTGGGCGCGCTTCTCCGCCCTTCGAAGCCTCCATCTCCCCGCGGAAGCCACGGGGGAGCGGATCGCGATTCGTCCCGACTGGGATCCCCGCGCGGGAGAGCCGTACGTGGAGAGCTTCGTCGTGGAGATCGAAACGAACGGCGCGCGAGCTTCCTCCTCGCTTCCGATCGCGTACCTCCGCGGTCAAGCGGAGAAAGAGGCCGAGCGCCTGGTCGAGAAGAAGCTGCTCCGCGCCGGCGATCCTTTCCTGTACGCGGTGAAGGCGCTTCGCTCCTTGGCGCCGCCGATCGATGATCGACACGTGAAGTTTCGGATCGTCGAGACGAGGACCTCGTTCCCCGCGCGGGAATCGAGGCTCTCTTCGTTCCTGGGGCGCTCGACTCCGGCCGGAGATCCGGCGGAGGGGGACTTCCCTTTCTTCATTCCTCATTCCGTGCTCGAGGAGGCGACGGCCCTTTGCCGCGCCGCCGCGGAGAAGGGAGTCGAGACGGCCGGCGTCCTCGCCGGATACCTCCGCCTCGACCGGAACGTTCCCGAGGCCTTCGTCGAGACGACCGTGCAGATCCCCGCGCGGCACACGAGGGCGGAGAAAGAGAAGGTGATCTTCACGCCGGAAACCTGGACGGATTTCCGCCGAGTTCTCGCGCGAAGAAACCGCGGGGAGATCCCGATCGGTTGGTACCACTCCCACCCGGTCGGAATCTGGGGACGGGAGAGCGCGGAGGGATCGAACGGGGGCGAGAAGTCCCGCGCGCGCGCGGACGGGTTCTTCTCCTCCCAGGACCGGCTCGTCCACCGGGCCGCCTTCCCGGCCGCCTACCATCTGGGGCTCGTGGTCACCGACCCGGGCGACTCGGATCCGACGATCGCTTGCTACGGATGGAGACGGGGAGAGATCGCGCGGCGCGGGTTCCACGTGACGAGACGCCGGCGTCGCGGGGGGGATCGCGATTGATGGCCGAACTGCCGAGGTATGAATCATGAGCCGTAGGATTCGAGAGACAATCGAGATGCGCGCGTTTCTCCTTCCGCTCCTCTCGTCCCCGGGGAACGGGCCGAGCCTCGACCAGAGGATCCGGCACCTTCAGATCTTCCGGGGAGACGGGACCGACCGCGAGAAGCAAGAGAGGATCGACCGGTTCCTTCTCGAGGAGATCGCTCGTTGTCGGGGCGGTCTCGAGCAGGCGGAAGAAGCACAGAACCAAATGAAGGCGCTCTTCGAGAAGGTCCTCGCGCCCCCTCTTCATCCGGCGGTCTTCCTCCGCTACGTGTCCGACGAAAGGACGCGCGCGCTGGTCGGCTGCCACTCCTCCCGCCGGGTCGTAACCATCTCGAACGAGAGCGAGGTCGGGCCGCTCGAGATCGGGGACGAGGTGCTCCTCAGCAATGAACAGAACACGATCCTCTCCCGCTCGGCGTCCGGCGCGCTCCCGCCGGGCGAGACCGCGCTCTTCAGCCGTCTGACCGCCGACGGAAGGCTCGTGCTCACGTGCCGCGGCGACGAGGAGGTGATCGTCGATCGAAGTGCGAGGCTCCGCCCAGAGACGCTCCGCGCCGGGGATCTCGTCCGCTACGACCGCGCCCTCTGGATCGCGCACGAGAAGATCGATCGGTCGAAGGGAGAGAGCTGGTTTCTGGAAGAGACCCCGAGGGAGACGCTCGACGACATCGGCGGCCTCGACGAGGAGATCGAGACGCTGAAGAGGATGCTCGCGTTCGGATGGACGCGCCGCGAGACCGCGCGGAAGTACGCGCTTCGGCGAAGGGGATCGGCGCTTCTCGTCGGGCCTCCGGGGAACGGCAAGACGCTCCTCGTCAAGGCGATCGCCAACTGGCTCGCGGCGGGCTCGCCGTCCGGCCGCTCGCTCTTCATGAACATCAAGCCGGCGAGCCTCCACTCGATGTGGTTCGCGCAGAGCGAGGCGAACTACCGCGAGGTCTTTCGCATCGCGCGCGAGGCGGGAGCCGAGGATCCGGACCGTCCGGTGGTCCTCTTCTTCGACGAGATCGACGCGATCGGCGAGGAGGGGCGCGGCGGAATCGCGCGCGACGTCGGCGACCGCGTCCTCAAGGCGTTTCTCACCGAGCTCGACGGTCTCGAATCGCGCGGCAACATCGTGGTGATCGGCGCGACGAACCGGCCGGACCGGCTCGGCCCAGCGCTCACCCGGTCCGGGCGGTTGGGCGACAAGCCGATTCGCATCCCGAGGCCGAACCGGGACGCGGCGCGCGAGATCTTCGAGAAGCACTTCGAACCGGAGATTCCCTACGCGTCGAACGGATGCGACGCCGCCGAGAGCCGCCGCACGATCATCGAGGCGGCGCTCGCGCGCATCTACTCGCCGAACGGGGAGAGCGATCTCGCGTCGCTCACCTTCCGAGACGGATCCAGAAAGACCGTTCGCGCGCGCGACCTCATCAGCGGGGCGGGGATCGCGAAGATCGCGCTGGCGTCGAAGGAGAGCGCGTGCCTCCGCGAGACGGAGCGCGGCGAGGAGGGGATCCTTCTCGAGGATGTGCTCTCGGCGACCGCGGAGGAGTTGGAATCGCTCGCGTCGTTTCTCACGCCGAGGAACTGCCGCGACTACCTGGCGGGTCTGCCGCAGGATCTCGACATCGTCGCGATCGAGCCGGTCCGGCGGAAGCTCCCGCGCATCCACCGCTATCTCGACGCGCGCTGACCGAGGCGCGTCCCGCGGAGGGATTGACATGAAGCGGCCGATCGTTCTTCCGAAACTGTGCGGCGCCGACGTCGAGGTCGCCAACTTCGTCGAGGGCGCGTGGAGCGGCTCCGGGAGCGGGCGCGAAGCTTCCCGCGCCCTCCTTCGCGAGATCCGCGGAATCCCGGGGCGAAACGAACGGTGGACGCGAACCGGCGGCGGAAACGGCTCCGGTAGGGGAGGCGTGCGCGTGCGGGGCGGGGAGCCGCCCGCCGCCGGAGAGGATCCGCGGGAGATCGGCCGCGTCTTTCTTCCTGAAAACGGAGGTTGCGCCTACATCGACCTGGATCATCTGGAGCTCTGCCTTCCCGAGGTCCTCGATGCGCGCGAGCACGCGGCGGCGTGGCACGCGATGCTTCGGATCGCGCGCTCGGCGCTCGTGAGCGCGAACGCGCGGAGGGACGGGGAGCGCAAGATCCGGATCCTCGTGAACAACAGCGACGGCCTCGGGCATTCGTACGGGGCGCATCTCGACTTCCTCGTCGCGCGCCGCGCCTACGAGGACATCTTCGACCGAAGGATGCAGTATCTTCTTTGGCTCGCTTCGTACATGGTCTCGAGCATCGTCTTCACAGGGCAGGGGAAGGTCGGGAGCGAGAACGGAGCGCCCGCGGCCGACTTCCAGATCTCCCAGCGCGCCGACTTCTTCGAGTGTCTGGTCGGACCGCAGACGACCTATCGCCGCCCGATCGTGAACAGCCGCGACGAGGCGCTCGTGGGCGGATGGATCCGCGGAAGCGCTCTTACGCTCCGCGATCTCATGGCGCGGATGCACGTGATCTTCTACGACTCGACGCTCGCCTATGCCGCCGGCCTTCTCAAGGTCGGCGTCTACCAAGTCATCCTCGCGATGATCGAGGCGGGCCTCGCGGGAGAGACGGATCTCATCCTCGAGGATCCACTCGCGGCCCTGCGCCTCTGGAGCCGCGATCTCGAGTTCCGGAGGCCGGCCCGGCTCCTCTCGGGGGAGCGGCTCACGGCGGTCGAGCTTCAGCGACGTTTTCGGGAGAAGGCCGCCCGTTTCGCAGAGCGGGACGACTGCGGCGGGGCGGTCCCCGGCGCGAAGGAGATCCTCGATCTCTGGGGGGAAACGCTCGAACGCCTGGAGGGGCGGGATCTCTCGGCGCTCGCTCCCCGCATCGATTGGGCGCTCAAGCTCCTGATCCTTCGCGGCGCGATGGATGCGCACCCTGAGCTCGACTGGGGATCCCCGAAGATGAAGATGCTCGACCACCTCTACTCGAGCCTCGACCCGGACGAGGGGCTCTTCTGGCCGTACGAACGGGCCGGCATGGTGGAGAAGCCGGTCCCCGAGTCGGCAGTCGAACGGTTCATGCATGAACCTCCGTGCGGGACGAGGGCGTTCACGCGGGCGATGCTTCTTCGCCGCGCGGATCCGGAGACGGTGGAGTCGGTCGACTGGGATTCGATTCGCTTCCGAATGTCGGACGGCGCGGTCCGAAGAACCGTCCGTCTCTGGAACCCGCTCGGCTTCGGGAGATCCGCGACCGAGCCCCTGTTCCGAAACGGATCGTCGATCGAGGAGATCGTGAGGAATCTGGCGGAGGGTCCGCCGGTCTAGCGTCAAGCCGTCAGAAACGTGCTCTTTGCGGAGCCGCGGGGCACAGAGCGAGGGGGTGCCGGCTCAGACAGTCCTCGCGCACCGGGCCCAAGGCATGGCGCCGGATCGGCGGGGCCCGGTGCGCTGCGGAACTCGCCGGGTTACCCCCTCGCCCCGTGCCCCGGCGAAGAAGACACGAGCGGTGTTTCTAACGGATCGAGGTTAGCTCGGATTCAAAGCGTTGCGAACCGGGAACGTCGGAGCCGAGAGGAGAAACGAAGATGGAAACGCGCGAAAGGCAGAGAGAGGAAACGGCGGCGATCCGGACGGGAGCGCCGGGGGACGGAGGCGGGGGAGACCTCGCGTCGCTCCGCGAGGCGGGGGCGCATCTTCTCCGAGCAGGAGACGAGGCGATCCGCAAGGTCCTCTCAATGGACAGCGAGAAGTTCCTCGAGGCGACGCGGCAGGAAGGAGGCGAGTAGTCTTGTCTTTCCCGCTCATGGGGGTCGAGACGGAGTATGCGATCTCCGGGTTCGACGCCGCGGGGAGCGCCGTCGGTTCCGGCGCGCTCGCGGAGGCGATGCTGAGGACGGCCTTCCGCAATCTTCGAGGGATACCCGCCCATCACGGGCGCGGGCTCTTCATCGAGAACGGCGGGATGTTCTACATCGACGCCGGGGCGCATCCGGAGTTCTGTACCCCCGAATGCGACGACCCGCTCGACGTGGTCCGCTACATCCGCGCGGGCGAGCGGATCGTGCGCGGGCTCGCCGAGGAACTCCGCGGGGAAGGAGCGTCGGCGCGCCGCGTCTTCCTCACGAAGGGGAACATCGACTATTCGGGAAGCAAGAACACGTGGGGATGCCACGAGTCGTACGGCTATCAGTGCCGCCCGGGCCTCATGGCGGAACAGATCGCGCCGCACCTCGTGAGCCGGATCGTCTTCACGGGCGCGGGGGGGTTCGATCCGCATTCGGCGGGGATCGTCTTCTCCCTCTCCCCCCGCGTCTATTATCTCGAGCGCGGATCCTCCGAGGTGGCGAGAGGCCGCGCGATCGTTCATCGCAAGAACGAGCCTCTCTCCGCAGGGTTCAACCGTCTGCACCTCGTCTGTGGGGAGAGCCTCTCCTCCGACCTCGCCTCGTGGCTTAAGATCGGAACGACCGCGCTCGTCGTCGCGTTGATCGACCGCGGCCTCTCCCCCGCGGCGCGCGCCGCGCCGCTCACTCCTTACCGCGCGATGAAGGCGTTCGCCAAGGACCCGACGTGCCGCGTCTCCGTGCCGACGCGATCCGGAAGAGAGACGGCGATCTCTCTCCAGCGCCGCTTTCTCGAAGCGGCGGAGGCGCATCTCGGCGATGGAACACTCCCTCCGTGGGCGGGGAAGCTGTGCGCCGCGTGGCGCCGCGTGCTCGACGACCTCGAGGCGGATCCCGCGCGGCTCTCCGCGTCCCTCGATTGGGCGATCAAGAGAAGCCTCTACGAGCACCGCGCGCGCGAAGCGGGGATCGATCTCGATTCGATCTCCGTTTGGAACACCGTTCTCCCGAGGCTCATGCACACGGTCCGTTCTTCCCCCTTCCGCGGAAGACGCGTGTTGGTCGAGGAGGTTCTTGCACCGACCGCTCCCGAGCCGGTTCGGGACTTCGTCGAGAAGTCGGCCCCTCTCCTCCGCCGACACGGGACGCGATGGGAAGACCTCCGCCCGCTCGTCGATCTCCGAAGGGAGCTCTTCGAGATCGAGACGCGGTTCCCGGAGCTCTCCGACGAGGGGATCTTCGCGGCGCTCGACCGGGCGGGAGTTCTCCGGCACCGGGTTCCGGATCTCGGCGACGTGGACCGCGCCCTCCACGAGCCGCCGGAGAGAGGGAGGGCGCGGATCCGCGGGCGGGAAGTGAGGCGCCTCGCGGGCGAGCCGCGGAACGGCTACCTGTGCGATTGGGACCGGATCGGCGACATCCGGAGAAGACAGGTGCTCGACCTCTCGGATCCGTACGCCGAGAGCGCGGAGTGGAAGCCGATCGGCGAGGCTCCGCCGGAGCGGATCCGGCTCTTTCCGTTTTGAGCCCGACGGTTGCGCGTGTTCTCCAGCCGGCGCGGATCTTCCTTCGCGCCCTCGCGCCCCGAGTGCTCCCTCAAAGGCCCGTCCCTCGGAGACGGGCGCCCTCATCGATCGATCGAGGGGACGCCCCTGAGGGCCAAGACCCATAACGCGCTTTCCGACAACGTTTTCGAGCGCTCGCCCGTTTCGGAGCTCTCCCCCGGCTGTTGATTCGCCCCCGCCCGAGCGCTTCCGCACCCACGAATCGGGCTTGACGGTTGTTGGCAATTTTGCCAAAATGCCAACAACCTGGAGGGAGCGATGGACCCGAACACGAAAGCGCGCAACGAAGCCCGGGCCCGCATCCTCAAGGCGATGGCCCACCCGACGAGGCTTTTCATCGTCGACGAGCTCTCGCGGCGCGAGCGGTGTGTCTGCGAGCTGGCGGAGATGGTCGGGGCGGATGTCTCGACCGTCTCGAAGCACCTCAGCGTTCTCCGGAACGCCGGGATCGTGCTTCAGGAAAAGCGCGGAAACCAGATCTTCTGCTCGCTCCGCTGCCCGTGTGTCCTCGATTTCTTCTCGTGCGTGGAGTCGGTATTGAGCGCGTCGGGCGCGGCGCGCCCCGCCGACGTTCTGCCGTAGGACGAGGGACTCGGTGTTTTCGCGCAAGGAATACAAAGCTCTCGGTCTCATCGTCGCGGTGTTTCTCGCCAGCTTCTTCCTCCCCGTCGAAGCGCTTCAAGAATCCGCCCGCTTCACGAACGCGCTCTGGGAATCCCTCCATCTGGTTCGATGGTACGCGCGCGAGCACGTTCTCTTCTGTCTCGTTCCCGCGTTCTTCATCGCGGGCGCGATCGCCGTCTTCGTGAGCCAAGCGGCGGTCATGCGCTATCTCGGCCCGCGCGCGAACAAGGTTCTGGCCTACGGCGTCGCGAGCGTTTCCGGGACGATTCTCGCGGTCTGCTCGTGCACGGTTCTCCCTCTCTTCGCGGGGATCTACCGGATGGGCGCGGGGCTCGGTCCCGCCGCCGCGTTCCTCTATGCCGGTCCCGCGATCAACGTGCTCGCGATCATCCTCACCGCGCGTATCCTCGGCGTGGAGCTCGGGGTCGCACGCGCCGTCGGCGCGATTCTCTTCAGCGTGGTCGTCGGTCTCTTGATGCATCTTTTTTTCCGCAATGAAGAGATGGCGAAATCGGAGGCCGCGCTCTTCGCGCCCGAGCCGGAGGTTCCGCGCCCGCTCGGCCAGAACGCGATCTACTTCGCCTCGATGGTCGGGATTCTCGTCTTCGCGAACTGGGGGAAGCCGGAGGCCTCCTCGGGCGCGTGGCACGCCGTCTACTCCGCCAAGTGGGTTCTGACCGCCGTCTTCGCGATCGCTTTCGCCGTCATCCTCGCCGCGTGGTACGGAGTGAGCCGCGCGCGGCTTCTCGCGGCGGCGTTTCCGGTCCTTCTTCTCGCGCTCCTCTTCCCCACGAAACCGCTCCTCCCCTTCGGCGCCGGCGTGATCGGGATCTCGCACGCGCTTCTCTCCGGAAAGGGAGAGACGGAGGAGTGGTTCTCGGCGAGCTGGGGTTTCGCGAAGCAGATCCTTCCGCTTCTTCTTCTCGGGGTTCTCGTCGCGGGGGCGCTTCTCGGGAGGCCCGATCACGAGGGGCTCATCCCGTCACGATGGGTGGAGCGGGCGGTCGGAGGGAACTCCCTCTCGGCGAACCTCTTCGCCTCCGTGGCGGGCGCCTTCATGTACTTCGCCACGCTGACCGAGGTGCCGATCCTGCAGGGGCTCATCGGAAGCGGGATGGGGAAAGGACCCGCGCTCGCGCTTCTCCTCGCGGGGCCTGCGCTGAGCCTCCCGAGCATGCTCGTCATCCGGAGCGTGATCGGAACGAAGAAGACGGTGGTGTTCGTTTCGATCGTCGTGGTCATCGCGACGGTGAGCGGTTTGATTTACGGAAACCTGTAGGGCATCCACCGAATCGGAGAGGTGAACGATGAAGGTGCAGGTTCTCGGAACCGGCTGCCCGAAGTGCCGGCAGCTCGAACAGAACGCAAGGACCGCCGCCCGGCAGCTCGGCGTGGAGTGTGAGGTGGAGAAGATCACGAACCTGAAAGACATCATGACCTACGGCATCGCGATGACCCCCGGCCTCGCGATCGACGGGAAGGTCGTCTCGTCCGGCAAGGTGCTTCCGGTCGAGGAGATCGTTTCGCTCCTCGCGAGCGCGGAGGAGAAGTAGTCGCATGAACCGAACCGCCCGCATCGCGATCTTCGCGGTCGTCGTCGCCGCCGTCATCAGCTTCGCCATCGCCCGCGAATCCGGACGAAGGGGAACGGGCGGCTCGTCCGCTTCGACCCGCGCCGGGATCCCTCGTCTCGTCGACCTCGGCTCGACGACGTGCATCCCCTGCAAGATGATGGCGCCGATCCTGGAGGAGCTCGAAAAGGAATACGAGGGGAGGCTCATCGTCGAGGTAATCGACGTGAAGACGGATCGAAACGCCTCGGCTCGATACGCAGTCCGCGTGATCCCGACGCAGATCTTCTTCGACAGCACGGGGCGCGAGCTCTTCCGGCACGAGGGCTTCTACTCGAAGGAGGATATCCTCGCGAAATATAAGGAGCTCGGAATCGACCTCGGAACCGGTTCGACCGGAAAGAAAAGCTGACGCATGGAAGGATTGTTCACAACGCTTGCGGGCGCCGTCGAGGGATCTCTTCTCGCGGCTCTTCTCGCTTCGTTCGTCTGGGGCGTCCTCAGCATCGTGCTGAGCCCGTGCCACCTGGCCGGCATTCCGCTCATCATCGGCTTCATCGGCGAGCAGGGAGATCGTTCGAGCGGGCGCGCGTTCAGCTTATCCGCGATCTTCGCCGTCGGCATCCTCACGACGATCGCGGCGATCGGCGCGGTCACCGCTTCTCTCGGCCGCATGTTGGGGGATGTCGGCCCGTACGTGAACTATGGCGTCGCGCTTGTCTTCTTCGTTCTCGGTCTCCACTTCCTCGGCGTCTTCCCGCTTCCGTGGACGGGAGCGGGGGTGGGAGACAAACGCGGGAAGGGACTTCTCGCGGCGTTCGTTCTCGGCCTCGTCTTCGGGATCGGGGTCGGCCCGTGCACGTTCGCTTTCATGGCGCCGATGCTCGGGGTCACGCTCAAGGTCGCGACGACGAGCTGGCTTTTCGGGATGGCGCTTCTCCTCGCCTTCGGAGTCGGCCACTGCTCGGTCATCGTCGGGGCCGGAACCTCGGCCGAGGCGGTGCAGAAGTATCTCAACTGGACGGAGAACTCGAGAACGTCGGACATCCTTCGAAGATGCTGCGGCGTTCTCGTGATCCTGGGGGGGATCTATCTCCTGTACGCGGCGACGTAGCGCGACCCGCGCCAGGCCTTCCTTCCGAGGGGTGCGGCTGGAGAGAAGAAGGGATGTTTGCTATTCTCCCATGTGCGGAGAAACGACCCCCGAGGAGATGACGATTGGCAGCGGAGAGCAAGACCGGAACGCACTCGAAGGAGAACGCGCCCGTGAGAAAGAGGCGGATGCTCCTCGGGGGGCTTGCCGCCGCGGTTCTCGTCGCCTCGGGAATCGTCTATCTCGGGATCGCTCGCCCCTTCGAGCCGAGAGTCTTCACCATCCTCTATACGTGCGACTCGGCGGGCGAGCTGAAGCCGTGCGGCTGACACTCCAAAGGCAAAGGCGGGCTGGCCCGGCGGGCCGGCGAGGCACAGGCGCGGCGCGAGCAGCATCCGGTCGTCCTCATCGACCTCGGGAACTTCGTCGCGGGAAGAAAGGGAGGCTACGGCTTCGACAATCCGGTCACGATGGAGAGTCTCGCGAGGATGTCCTATGACGCGCTCGTGATCGGAGAAGGCGAGGTGATGGCCGGGCTCGACATGATCGATAGCCTTCTCGACGCGCACCACCTGAAGGGGATCTCGAACAACATCCTCGACAAGAAGACCGGGAAGCTCCGCTACGAACCGTACACGATCGTGAAGGCCGGACGCTTGAAGATCGGCCTGACCGGGATGATCTCGCCGAGCGCGAGCCTCGCGCGCAGGATGGAACATCAGCAGATGGAACATCAACCGGAGGAGATCGAGTTCACGCGCGGGATCGAGCGATCGCGCGAAGCATTGAAGGCGCTCCGCAAGAAGAAGGTCGATCTCGCGATCCTCGCCGCCCATCAGGTCCCGGGGTCGCTCCAGGCGCTCGCGGATTCTCTCCCCGGCTACGACGTGATCCTAACCGGAGCCAGGCGGCGCACGGACCGCGAGCCGGAGAGGCACGGAGACGCCGTTCTCGCCGGAACGGCGGGAGGGTGTAGTTATCTCGGGGAGCTTGTCCTCACCGTCCGCGGCAGGAAGATCCGCGACTTCCAAGGACGATCGTTCGAGCTCGGCCAAGACGACGGCCCCGTCGACGAATACCTCAAGACGTTGACCTATGAAATACTCGAGCTCGACGAGAAGGGGGAGAGACTCCCGAAGGAACTCGTTCGGGATCGGAAGACGGAATGAACCGCCGGTCGCCGGAACGGCGCGTGCTCTTCCTCTGCACCGGAAACTCCTGCCGGAGCCAGATGGCCGAGGGTTGGGCGCGGCATCTCTGGCCTTCCTCGATCGACGTCCGCTCGGCCGGCGTGAAGCCCGGCGTTCTCGATCCGCGCGCGGTTCGCGTGATGGCCGAGGTCGGGATCGACATCTCCAATCAACGACCGAAACACACGGACGAGATCACGAACCATCCGTTCGATCTCGTCGTCACCGTGTGCGACCACGCCCGCGAGACCTGCCCGATCTTCCCGGGCGCGCGACGAACCGTTCACCAGAGCTTCGACGATCCGCCGCTTCTGGCCGCGAGCGCCCGGTCGGAAGAGGAGGCGCTCTCCCACTATCGGCGCGTCCGCGACGAGATCCGCGCCTTCGTCGAGAAGATGCCCGACACTGCATTTATGAAAGATTGACCCGGTGTCTTCTGAGGCGTGCATAATCCACGCTCGCGCGCCTCATCAAGCTCGATTACCGCGACGCGGCTCCCGCGGCGATGATCGGCGCCTCGAATCACTTCGAGGTGGCGATCGCCACCGCGACGCTTCTCTTCGGGCTCTCGTCCGGAGCGGCGCTTGCGACGGTCGTGGGCGTTCTCATCGAGGTGCCGGTGATGCTCATGCTCGTCCGAATCTGTCTTACGACGCCGCACTGGTTCGCAAAACAGACAAAGGCCCGGAAGGCGTGCGCCCTCCGGGCCGTCTACGCATGAACGCAATCTTATTGGATCGTGATCCGCTCCTTGTTCGCGGCGATCCAATCGGCGAACGTTAGCAGCGACGGGTTCAGCTTGCGCGCCTCCTCAATCGCGCGCGATCCGCGGAAGACCTCTTCGAAATCGTGGTTGAACTGAAACATGTTGCCGAGATCCTCGGCGCCCGGAAAGCCGAGACCGCGATAGACGTCGAACGGGACCGGGTTGTAGAGGACCTCTCGTCCGAGCGCCCTCGTGAGCGCAGCGGCCATCTCGGCTCCGCTCAGATGCTCGCCCGAGACCCCGACCGTCCGCCCCGCGCGCCCGTTCCCTTCCCGGAAGATGCCGTAGGCGCACTTCCCGATATCCTCGGCGGCGATCCCCGGAAGCTTCCTCTCCCCCATCGGCAAGTGGAAATACACCCTGCCGTCCTCTCCCTTCTTCGGGCCCATGCCGAAGTGGACCAAGTTGTCCCAGTAGAACGAGGTGAGGAACAAAGTGGTCGGAACGCCGCTCTCCGCGAAGAAACGGTTCGCCTCTCCCTTCGCGTCGAAGTGCGGCACCTTGTACTTCTTCATGAGCGTGGGCATGCGATTGTCGGTGAGGGGAACGTGCCGGCGCGTGTCCTCGAGCGTGGACCAGATCACGTGCCGGAGGCGCGCCGCCTTCGCCGACTTCGCCATGTTCCCCGCCTGCGCAAACTCCCTCTCGGGCGACATGTGCTCCCAGAAGTTGGTGACGCAGTACGCTCCGTGGGCGCCCTCGAATGCCTTCGTCAAGCTCGCCGGGTCGTCCGCGTCGGCCGAGACCACCTCGACTCCCATCGACGCGAGCGCCCTCGCCTTCTCCGAATTCGGATTTCGCGTGATCGCCCGCGCGGCGAAACCGCCGCCGGGATCGTGCCGAATCGCGCGGACGAGGCCCCCTCCCTGCGCGCCCGTCGCGCCCAGAACCGCGAGTATCTTCTTCTCAGCCATTGTGACCTCCGTAGCCTGGATTATGCACGCGTTACCATCAGCGAACGACGATGGGGGGGATTCATCACCCGGTCGAATCGGGGCGACAGGAATATAAGAAGAAACGCGGACGCGCGCCAAGGGGGAGAACCGGAAGAAGAGCGTCGAAGGGATCGGTCGCTCAGCGCACCCGCGCGAGAACGATCGTCAGAACGACGGCGAGCATGAGAACCCCCGCCGCGATCCATCGGAACCACGGGAAGGGACCGCGCGCTTCTTTGTAGTGGTCCGGCCAGTACTCCGGCGGGCGGTTCACGCCCCCCTCGATCCACTGTTTGTTCGGGTTCTCGATGTTGATGATCGAAGGATGTTCGCCGGGAAGCACGAGCGGCGGGCTCGCGGCGAACGCTCGGACGCGCCGTTTGCGAACGGCGTCCTCCGCGTAGATCCGGTCGATCGCCTTTCCGGGCCGGCGAGCCGCGCCGAGGAGCTTGCGGGCGCCCGCCGCCGTGACCGCGTAGGCGGTCGCGGAGAGCGGGCTGAATGGAATCACCGTTCGGGGGGAGAGGCGGCGCGCGCGCCGGCGCACGTCGAAGCATCGGAAGAGGAACCACACCTCCCAGCCTTCGGGAAGATCCGCGTAGGCGGCGGCGAGGCGCGCCCGCCAATCGGACGAATCGCCCTCGAGCGCGAAGTCGTCCTCCAGAATAAGCGCGCGCGAAAGCCCTCGATCGAGAATGTTCTCGAGAGCGGCGATGTGGCTTCGGGCGCACGCGATCTCGCCGCGGTGGGCGCGCGGATCGAACCCGGAGAGATCGGTCGAGATCCGGCCTTCACGCTGGAGGCGGCGCAAGGTTTCGTCGTCCAGAACGCTTCCGTCGACCGCGTCCCAGCGAACCGGGTCCTCGATCCCGACCTCTCGAAGCTGCCTGCGCGCCGAATCCCAGCGTTCGGGATGCGAGCGGACGTTGATCACGTACACCGCGTCGAACGGAAGCTCTGGATTAGCCGAGCTTGTCATCGAACAGCATCTCGTAGGCCCGAAGCTGCTTCGAGGCCAGATCGTCCCAATCGTATCGGGACTCGACGAGTCGGCGCGCTCTCTCCGCCATCAATCGCGTCTTCTCCGGCTCGCGGAAGATATCCGCGACGCGCGCGGCGAACTCCCGAGGCCGGTCGGCGATCGCGAGGTGCTCTCCGTCCGCGGCGTCGAGACCCGCGGCGCCGATCGAGGTCGAAACGATCGGACGGCCGAGCGCCATCGCTTCGAGGATCTTGAGCCGGGTTCCTCCTCCCGCTCGAAGCGGCACCACGCTCGCGAAGCATCGCTCATAGTAGGGCCGAACGTCCGGGACCGCACCTGTGACGTGGACGCCGTCGGCGCGAAGATCTAAGACCGCGCGGGCCGGCTCCCGCCCGACGATCCAGAACTCGAGGCCCGGAATCGCGCGGCGAGCCAGCGGGAGGATTGTACTCACGAAGTAGGTCGCCGCGTCGACCGAGGGCTCATACCTCATGTCGCCGACGAAGAGCACTGCGCGCGAGCCGCTCGGGGGCGGCCCCAGAAATCGATACGCCTTCGTGTCCGCTCCATTCGGGATCACTTCAATCTTCAAGGCTGGGTTCTTCTTGAGCAGAAAGCGGCGGTCCCGCTCCGAGACCGTGATGCAGAGATCCGCGCTCGCGCCGAGACGGGGTTCCCAGAACTCCAGGAGCCGGGCGTTGCAGGCGTACCACACTTTGAGAAAGGGGTTTCCGGTGATTCCGGGGAAGGTCCGCCGTTGATCGAAGCCGATGTTGTGGAAGGTCACGGCCCGTTTCGCCGGATATCCCCGCGGAAGGAGGTCCAGGTACGGCGCCATGA
>VGIW01000036.1 GCA_016867715.1 Candidatus Eisenbacteria bacterium
CTCTCTCCTCGCGGGCGGACGCGAATCGGGTTCGAAACGGCCTGCAGCGCGCCTCCCTCTTCGACCACACGGATCGTGTGGAACCCTGGGGTCTCGAAACGGACGGGGAACGAGCGGGCTCCTTCGTCCTCCGGCCGGAACTCGCGGTTCACCGGCAATCCCGTCGTCTCGGGTCCGTGCGAAAAGAGGACGGTCCCGCGATAGTCCGCCGCCTGATTCCCGAAGCGGTCGAGGGCGGCCACGGTGACGAGCGTCGTCTCGGCGGCCTCCGCTTCCCCCTTCACGTAGATCCTAAGCTGCGCCGCAGGCGCGGCGCGCACCTCGATCGATGGGGAGCGCGCGATCTCCTCATGATAGCCGTCCCCATCCCCGTCCACCTTGACGAGGAACTCCTGAACCGACTCCGCGTAGGAGTCCGCTCGCGCCCGCGCTGCGGGAGCGCTTCCTGCGAGCGTGTCCCCGTACACGAAACGGAGCGTGTCGCCCGCCGCGAGCCTCCCCCCGACGATCCGCGCGCGGACATAGTGGAAGCCCGGGTCGGCGTGCGCTTCGAACCGCACCTTAGGGTTCGAACAGGTCACGGCGCTGTACCCGGGGAGCGACGGGGCCGCCATCTGCGGCTCGGTCCAGTCCCAATAGAGAGGAAGATGAACAACGACGCCTCCTCCCTTGGCGATCCCCTCGTTCCCCGCGGCGTAATGGATCGTCCACGTGCCGTGCGATCCGGCTTCGACCGGGCCCTCGGGCTCGATCGTCGCGGTCCCCTTCCCGTCGCTCGCGCGGGAGAGGATCGATCCCCCGAAACCCGCGTGCCGCGGCCGAAAGAGAACAAACAGAAGAACGAGCAAGCCCGCGATCGCGAGCGCGAGAACAAGAGGAGCGCGACCGACCGGGCGCCCGGCGAGCATCCATCGTGGCATCCGTCTCCCCCCGAGGCCGCGCGACCCGTGCGCGGCGCCTCTCGCTCTCTTCCGATCGTACGCGAAGCGAGCGGCCCGCACAACGAGCGGCCAACGCGGAGCCCGCGCGCCCCCAAGGAAACGCTCTTGGATCGATGGTTCTAACTCCTGGACTAACAATTACTTACGTGGCTCTCTTGACTTCTGTTCGAGGCAGGGCTATACTTACCCGCAGAGAAGAAGGCGAAAAGCCCTGCGACTGTCGTCTTCTCGCATCTCCGGTGTAGCTTCGGAGTTCTCTCTGGTCAGCCGGGGTGAGACGATCGCTGGATGCGGGGCTTTTCTTTTCCTGGTGCCGCGCGGGGAGTCCTCTTCCGCTTCGAACCTCTGATCCTCTCGCGGCCGCCCGGTCGCCCTCAATCGGAAAGCACGCACTTCTCCTCTGGTGCGGTTCCGATCGTGTCCTCCCCGTCGTTCGCCGTCTCTCGCTCGATCCCGTAGCGCGCCAGCTTGTTCTTGAGCCCCTGTCTCGAGAGGCCGAGCTCGCGCGCGGCTCGGGTTTTGTTTCCACCCGTCCGATCGAGGACCTCGAGGATCTCCGACCTCTCCAGTCGATCGAGCTTCTCCTGCAAGGTGGCCGGTTCGGGAGAGGACTCCCGATAGCCGTTCCGGATTCGCTCCGAGAGATGCCGCCGGTCGAGGACGATTCCGGGCTCCGCGAGGGCGACCATCCGCTTCAGCTCGTTCTCGAGCTCGCGCACGTTTCCCGGCCACGGGTAGCTCTCGAGGAGAAGCGCGACCTCGTCGCTCACGCCGGCGACCGGCTTTCCGAAACTCTCGGCGAGCCTCGGGAGGAGCGCGCGGACGAGAAGGCGGACATCCCCCTGCCGCTCGCGGAGCGGGGGGAGCACGATCGGCACGACGTGGATCCGATAGAAGAGATCCTCTCGGAAGCTCCCGCGGCGCGTCTCCTCGCCAAGATCCTTGTGGGTCGCGGCGACTAGGCGAAAACGGACCGGGCGCGGGGTCGCGTCGCCCACCCGATAGATAATTCCCTCTTGAAGGACCCGAAGCAGCTTCCCCTGGATCGCGGGCGACAGATCGCCGATCTCGTCGAGGAAGAGCGTCCCCCCCGCCGCCTCCTCGAAGATCCCCTTCCGGTCGCGGAGCGCGCCGGTGAACGCCCCGGACACGTGCCCGAAAAGCTCGCTCTCGGCGAGCGTCTCGCAGAGGGCCGCGCAGTTCAGCGCGAGGAACGGGCGCGCGACGCGGCCGCTTCTCTCATGAAGCAGGCGGGCGAGGAGCTCCTTTCCGGTGCCGCTCTCCCCTTGGAGGAGGACCGGGACGGGGGTCGGGGCGACGCGGCCGATCGTATCGAGCAGGCGAAGGAACCTGGGGTCCCCCGTGATGATTCCCCGCGGGCAGCCCATCCGCGCAGCCTCCTCCCGCGCCGTTCCTGCAGGACCCGTGCCGGGCCCGATCTCCCCTCGGCGCGCCCCGCCGCCCCGGATTGCGCGAAGTCCCCCGCGGTCGCCCCGGAAGCCGGGTTCCCCGGGACCGGGCGCCCGCCCCTCGGCGCCCGCACCGCGCCCGCGCACGGAGGGTTGCGCGTTCCCGGTTTCAGGCCTCAGGGCGCATGCTCGATATCGCAGGGATTCAGGTATTCCGGACGTGCGCTCGGTCTTCGGGAGAGCGGCTCACGATTCGAGGCGGCGGAGAAGAGCGGAGAGGGAGTCGGACGTCTCCGCGTCGAGGCCCTCGCGCTTCAAGAGCTCCCGGATCCGATCCGCCGCTTCCGACTTGCGGTCGAGCCGAAGGAGAAGCTGGATCCGGTTGAGGTAGGGACCGATGAACGTCGTGTCGAGGCGGATCGCAGCGTTGAACATCTCGAGCGCGCTTTCCCACGCGTCCGCCTTCTCGAAGAGGAGCGCGAGGTTCAAGTAGGCGGGCGAGAAAGTCGAGTCGGCTCGAATCGCGAGAAGATAGGCCGCCATCGCCTCGTCCCACCGCTCGAGATCCTCGTACGCCATCCCCTGATTCAGGTAAGCCTCCGTGAAGGTCGGGTCGAGCTCCGTGGCGCGCCCCCACGACTCGATCGCCGGGCCCAGCCGCTTCATCATCGCCAGAACGTTCCCCCGGCGGTAATGCCCTTCAGCGAAACTCGGTGAGATGAGGAGGAGATGCTCCCATTCGCTGAGAGCGAGCGCGTACTGCTCCCCCGCCTCGAGGCTTCTCGCCAGATAGTAGCGGACCTGGAAGTCGCGGGGCTCCTCTCTCGAGCAGCCGTCGAGAAGATCGATGGCCTCCGGAATGCGCTCTTCTTGAAACGCGCGGATGCCGTCTTCTTTCCGTTGTTCGAACGAAGGTCCGCGCGCGCACCCCGTGAAGAGAACGAGCAGGGAGAGAGCCGCGGCGAGGGTGCGGGCGGAGCTTCTCACGCTCTACCCGCCCCAGATGAGACGGTGAAGGAGGACAAGGACGGCGAGGATCGCGAGCGACCAAACGACGGTCGGGAAGTCGATGTCGTCCGTCTCGCCGGTCCCCCGTTCGGATGTCGACGGGGCCGGCCTCTCGCGCTCGGGGCGCTTCTTGTCCTTCTTGGCCAACGGGAGCCTCCTCTTGTTCTTATCGTAGGGAGGAGCGGCGCGGCGCGTCAATCGGAATGTGCGTCGCCGTGTCTTCCGAGCTGACGGGCGATCGCCCGGAGCTTCGAGGCGTACTCGCGGTAATCCGAAACGATGCGCGAAGCCTGGCTCGATCCGACGTCCGCGGCGACCCTCTTGTAGAGCGCGACGAGACGCACCTGCCGGTCGTGCGCCGGACGAACAACCTCCTCGAAGACGTGATCGAGGTCCGCGACGATCCACCGAAGGGCGTCTTGAATGGACGCGTGCCCGATCGATTCGAGCAGCCGGCGCCCTTCCTTGTCGAGGCGGAGAATCTCTCGGTAGCGCCGCTCCGCGCCCGCGGTCATCGCCTTCTGCCTCGCGACGATCTCCTGCTCCTCCTTGAGGAGCGCGCCGACCCGCCGGAGAGCGGCCGCTTGATCGTCGAAGCGCGCGCTGTTCGCTTCGGTTGATGGGAAACTCCCCTCGCGCGTCTGGCGGAACGCGCGGTCGATCCACTCGCGGTCGACCTCGACACGGAAGATCTCGGCCGCTTCCCGGAAAAGACGGCGCCTCTCTTCGACCGTCTCCCGTTTCAATGTGCGGGCGAGGACCTCGACCGCATCGACGTACTTCTCGACCTCTCCCCGGCCCGGGTCCCCCGCCGCCCGGTGGATGCGAAGAAGCCGGCGGATCGTCTCCACGACGCGCTCTTTCTCGCGGGGGGCGAGATCCTCGAGCGGGAGGGTTTCGAGGATCCGATCCTCCGGAGCGCGGGAGCGCTCGGCGCTCGCCGCGCATGGGAGAAGAACGAGAAGCGCGAGAACCGCGATCACGAAGACGCTCCCGGCCGCGCGCATCTCAAACCGCCTTTCCGTTGCGAGGGTCCTCGTCCCCCTCGATCCGATACTTCTCCATCCGGTACCCGAGGATCCGCCGCGTGACGCCGAGAAGCTTCGCGGCTCGCGTCCGGTTCCCCCCGGTTCTCCGAAGGGCCTGCACGATGAGGTCTCTCTCGACCGCTTCGAGATCGATCCCTTCCTCGGGGAGCTGAAAGAGCGCCTCGGAAGCGCTTTCTCCCCCGCCGGCGATCTTCTCGGGGAGATCCTCGAGGCGGATGATCGAGTCCCGGCTCATCAGGAACGCGCGCTCGATCGTGTTCTCGAGCTCGCGCACGTTCCCAGGCCACTCGTAGCTTCGGAGCGCCCTCATCGCTTCCGGATCGACGCCCTTGATCGCGCGCTCGAAGGAGGCGTTGAAGCGGGCGAGGAAGTGATCGACGAAGTGGGGGATATCCTCGCGGCGCTCGCGGAGCGGCGGGATCTCGATCGTGACCACGTTCAGCCGGTAGAAGAGGTCCTCGCGGAAGCGCCCCTCGCGGACCGCCCGATCGAGGTCGGCGTTCGTGGCCGCGACGATCCGAACGTCGACCTCGATCATCTCGCGCCCGCCCACCCTCTCGATCCTCCGATTCTGCATCGCGCGAAGAACCTTCGCCTGCGTGGCGAGGCTCATGTCGCCGATCTCGTCGAGGAAGAGCGTGCCGCCGTTCGCCTGCTCGAACTTCCCCTCGCGCCGGTCGACTCCGGTCGCGACCCGCTTCTCGATCCCGAAGAGCTCGCTTTCGAGAAGGGTATCGACGAGGGCCGCGCAGTTCACCTCCACGAAGGGCCCCGCCTTCCTGGGGCTCGCCCGATGGATCGTGCGGGCGATCACCTCCTTCCCCGTGCCGCTCTCCCCGCGAATGAGGATCGTCGAATGGGTGCAGACGACGCGAGGAAGAAGCTCGTAGACCCGCTGCATCTTCGCGTTCTCCCCGACCACGATGTCGTCGAAGACGAGGGGTCGCTCCGGGCGCGGGGCGGGGCCTTTCTCCGCTCCGCGCTCCGCCCGCCGTTTGGCGATCACGCGGACGCGCTCTCGAAGGTCCGCGATCTTGATCGGCTTGATCAGGTAATCGTACGCCCCGCCGCGGATCGCGCGCGCGCCCGTCTCGATCGTCGCGTATCCGGTGACGAGGATCACGTCGGCGTCCGGCGACTTTTCCTTTACGTGTCGAAGAACGGACAGGCCGGCCTCGTCGGTCTCCATCTTGAGGTCGGTGATCACCAGATCGAACGAGGTCTCGCGAAGCCTCGCGTCGGTGTCCCGCAAGGAGCCGGTTCTCTCCACCGCGTGCCCGTCCTTCTCGAGCGCGCGGGCGATGAGGTCCCTCATCTTCGGCTCGTCGTCCACCACGAGAATGCGCATCGATCCGTCCTCTAGAGCGGAAGCCCGAAACCGATCGAGGCTCCGCGCTCTCTGCCGTCTTCAACGAAGATGTAACCGCCGTGGCTCTTCACGATCCCGTGGACGATCGAGAGCCCGAGCCCGGTTCCGTTCCTCTTCGTCGTGAAGAAGGGATCGAACAGCTTCCCCCGGGCCTCGTCCGGGATCCCGGATCCGGTGTCGGTCACGCGCACTTCCGCGTAGGCGCGCGCGCCGGTCCCCTCGGCGAGGATGCGCGCCGACGGGGGGGGGCGCCGGCGCGTCTCCACTGCGATCTCCACCTCGCCGCCCCCCTCTCCGATCGCGTCCTTCGCGTTGCCGATCAAGTTGAGAAGAACCTGCGCGATCCGGCTTCGGTCCATCTTCACGCGGAGGTCTCCGCTCGGAAGCGAGAGGAGCATGCGGATCCCCCCCTCGCGAAGGTTCGGTTCGAGGCGCCCGGCGGTTTCCCTCACGAGGCGGAGGAGATCCTCCCGCTCGACCCGGAGGCTCGCCGGCTTCGCGAAATCGAGGAAGTGGTCGAGGAGCTCGCTCAGCCGATCGACCTCCTCCGTGATCTGTGAGGCGTAGGCGCGCTCTCCGGCGCGCGGGTCCGCCTCCTCGGCGAGCATCTCCGCCGAGCCGCGGATGATCGCGAGCGGGTTGCGGATCTCGTGCGCGAGGCCTGCGGTCAGCGTGCCGAGCGCGGCGAGTTTTTCGGCGTTCTGGATCTCCTGTTGGAGAGCGACGAGGCGCCGCGCGTTCCGGTGAACGAAGATCCCGAGGCCCCCCGCGAGGGCCGCGCTGAGGAGCGCGCCGAGAAGGAGCGCCTCCCGCGCGGGTTCGAGCCCCCCGAGGAACTCCGCGCTCGCGTCCACGCCGACGACCGCCCGGAGCTCGTTCTCCACGAGAAGCGGAACGAACGCGCTCTGGAACCGCTCTCCGTCGATTTCGTGGACCGGAAGGCCGACCGGCCGGCCCTGCCAGAGCGGCTCCATCTCCTCGGAATCCATCGCGACGAGCGGGTTCTCCTCCCCCACCGAAACGCCGGGCCGGGCGTCGAGAAGGCTCCCCTCGTAGGGCGCGAAGAGGAAGACGTTGTCGAGGCCTGACTCGTCTCGAATGCGCGCGAGGCGCTCGCGCGCCTCCTGGTAGGCGTCGGTCTCCTCGTCCCCGGGCCGGAACGCGAGCACCGCCTCGCGGTCGATCTGCGCGGCGACCGCCTCGGCCACGGTGACGAGCCTCTCCTGATGGATCGTTTCCACGGCCCCCTTCGCCCGGTGAAAGAGAACCCATCCTCCCGCGTTGATCGCGAGAAGGGTGGCGAGGACCAACCCGAGGGTCAAGCGAACCTCGATGCTCGGGATCGAGGGCTGCCTTTCTCCCGGGCTCATGCGTCCAGCCTCCGTACCGTCTGACCCGCAAGCTCCATGCCGCGTGCGACTCCCGGATCTTCCCCTACGATCTCTTTTCGTTCCAT
Organism: Candidatus Eisenbacteria bacterium; assembly: GCA_016867715.1. Taxonomy (NCBI): domain Bacteria; phylum Candidatus Eiseniibacteriota; species Candidatus Eiseniibacteriota bacterium. The sequence continues at coordinate 7,233 of VGIW01000036.1, forward strand.
CGACATGGGGCCTTGAGCCCCTACGAGAAGCGAGCGCTCCGCGGCCCAGACGACCCCCGCCGCACGAGATCGTACGCGGCGCGCGGTCCGATCGACGGATTCGGAACACGCACCAGGCGGAAAGAACAGGGCTAGGGGAGCTTGAGGTGAAGCTTGTACTCGGTTCCCGGATCGGCCGAGTAGATGTAGCGCAGAGGCTTCAGGATCCGCATGTCGATGAACTCGGGGCATCCGATGAGGGGGATGTAGCGGCCGTTCATCGGGGAGCAGGAGCGGCACCGAGTGCAGGTGCGCTCACACGCGCAGCAGAGGCAGTACTCGCAATCGTGCGTCTTTTCCGCTCGCCCGGCCGATCCTCTCGCTTCCGCTTGCTCGCCCATGAACCTCTCCCGACCGCCGATCCTAGAGGCCGCCCGTCGGCGCGTCAAGGCCCATTGTAGCAGATCGGGGGGAGGGGTTCCTACCGGATTCGGTAGCGCTCGAGCTTGTTGAGAAGGCCGCGGCGCGAGATCCCGAGGCGCCGCGCCGCGCGCGACTTGTTTCCGCCGCAGCGGTGGAGGGCCTCCTCGATCATCTGGCGCTCGATCCGCTCGACCACATCGCCGAGCGTACCCGCTGCGGGGGCGATCGCCGCGGTCCGCGTGATCTCGGGCGAGAGGTCCTCCGGACGGATCGGGGAGTTCTCCGCCCCGATCGCGACGATCCTCTCGATCTCGTGGTCGATGTCCCGCACGTTCCCCGGCCAGTCGTAGGCGATCAGGTAGCGCATCGCCTCGGGCGAGAACCCGTCGAACCGCTTGCCGGCCCGCGCGGCATGTTTCGAGAGGAAGTGCTCGGCGAGGATCGGGATGTCTTCCTTCCTCTCGCGAAGAGGCGGCAGGTAGATCGAGACGACGCGGAGGCGGTAGTAGAGGTCTTTCAAGAACCGCTCGTTCTCCACCTCGGCCCGAAGGTCCTTGTTCGCCGCGCAGAGGATGCGAACGTCGATCGCGATCGGTTCGTTCGCTCCGACCGGCTTGATCTCCTTCCGGTCGACGACCCGAAGGAGCGCGTCCTGGAATCTCCGGCTCGCCTTGTCGATCTCGTCGATGAAGACCGTCCCGCCGGTGGCGCGCTCGAAAAGGCCGGTCTTCGATTCCTTCGCGTCGGTGAAGGCTCCCCGGCGGTGCCCGAAGAGCTCGCTCTCGAGGATGTCCTCCGAGAGCTCGGCGCAGTTCACCGTGACGAAGGGCTTTTCCCCGCGAGAGGAGGAGAGGTGAATCGCGCGGGCGAAGAGCTCCTTCCCCGTCCCCGTCTCCCCCTGAAGAAGGATCGTGGCGGTTGAGTCGCGAAGCTTCTGCACGGTCTCGATGATCTTGAGGACGCGCGGGCTCTGCGTGATGATCTGCTCGAATCCTTCCCCGATCCCGAGCCGCCTGCGGAGCCTCGTGTTTTCCTTGAGGACCTCTTCGCTGCGAAGATCCTGGAGAGTGCCCAGGACGATCGAGGAAAGGGCGACCGCGAAATCGAGCTCATCCTGTCCGAAGGGGGCGCTGCCGCGCGGCCGGTCGAGGTAGATCCCGCCTTTCGAGTCCTCTCCCACCCCGAGCGGGATGGTGAGCGCCGAACCGACCCGCTCGAGCCCCGGCAGCGAGGGATCGAAGCGGGGGTCGTGCGGGGGATCGGTCGAGTAGACCGGGCGCCCGCCGTTCTGCATCGCGTGGCGAACCGCGGCGCACGCGATTTTCGCGACCCCGTTCGCCTCGCCGCTCGCGAGGATTCTCGTTTCCGGCGCCTCAAGGGCCCCTCCGGCGGCGGAGGGGACGACCAGAGCGAGGCGCTCGGCCGCCGTTCGTTCGAGCAGGAGATCGAGCGTGAAGGCGAGGCGCTCCCCGTTGTCCGCGATCGAGCGGATCCGCTGGAGGAGTAGGTTGAAGGTGGAAAGGCTGTTCGATTCGGAGACGGAGCTTGTGACGATCAGGCGGTCCGCCTTCGCTCGCGCCTCGCGGAGGCGCGCCCTCTCCTCATCGGTCCCCTGCTCCTCGATCCCCGCGTGGATTCGCTCGATGATCTCGATCGCGAGATGCCCCTCGCCGCGGGAGACGGCGAACTCGGCCCGGAGAAGATCCGCGAGGGCCGCCTCGTAGGTCGCGCCTGTCTCCCGGAAGGACTCCGCCGCCCCGCCGAGCATCTCCCGCGCCTCCCCGACCCCCGTGCGTGTCGCCCGGGCTGCCTCCCCGAGACCCACGATCGTGAGAGCCTGTTCGTAGCGCGCCCCGATTTCCGTGAAGAGGTCCAGCGCGCCGCGGAAGCATCGCGCCGCACGCATGGGACGCCCGCGGCGAAGATCGAGGCCTCCGATCGCCCGGAGAACGGCCGCCGTCTCGAAGCGGTCCCCGATCCTCCGCGTCCGCGCGAGGGCGGCGCGGAGGTCCGCGAGCGCTCGCCCGGCCTCCCCCCTGCGCGCGTAGGCCTCGCCCCGGCGCCGGAGGATCTCGGCGACCACATCCCCCTTCTCGTCGAGGGTCTTCGCGAGCGCGAGGCCTTCGGTCAGGATCCGCTCCGCCCGCTCGAGCTCGCCTCTCTGGAGGTACAGCTCGCCGAGGTACTCGTGGCAGAGCGCCTCGCACCGCCGATGGTCGTTCTCGCGGCTCGCCCGGAGCGACTGCCCGTAGAGCTCCTCCGCCTTTCCCCATCTCCGGGTCGCCCGATAGTAGTGGGCGAGGTTGAGATAGCCGAGGGCGACCTCCCACTTGTTCCCGAGCTCGCGGAAGATGCGGAGCGCCTCCTCCCAGCTCTCGCGTGCGACCTCCCAGCGGCCCCGCTTGAACTCGATGATCCCCAAGTTATTGAGCCGTATACCGATCGACAGCTTGTTGCCGAGCTCCCTGGCGACGGCAAGCGCTTTGTTCTGGAACTCCGCTGCCTCCGCGAGATGCCCCCGGTTCTTGCAGACGAGGGCGAGGTTGTTCCAGCACTTTGCCATCCCCTGTCGGTCGCCGAGCGCGCGAAACACGGCGAGGCTCGCCTCGAACGCCTCGCGCGCCTCCTGTGTCTCGCCTGTGCGAAGGCCAACCATACCGAGCGAACGAAAAGCCTCGGCCAGCTCCGGCGACATCGTCTTCGCGCGGAGAATCGCGAGCGCCTCGCGGGCGTCCTCGGCGGCTCGGTCGTACACGCCCATGCGAAGGTAGACATGGGAGCGTTCGCTGAGGATCCGGGCCTTCTGGACGGGCGATTTCTCCTCGTCGCTTCCCTGGAGCGCGAGGTTCAACATCTCAAGCGCCCGGTCGAACTCGCCGGTTCCGAGAAAGCAAGTCGCCATCTTGAGGGCGGTCTGGGCGACGAGATCGCCCGAGCTCCCGCGCACCGCGATCTGGAGGATCTGGGAGTAGTACTCGAGGGCGGTAGGGAGCTCTCCGGCTGTCTGGCAGAAGTCGGCGAGCTCCTCCAGGAGGTTCATGTGATCCTGGGGAGTCCCTTTGGAGGCGCCCGAGCCGGCATCCCGGCCCTGCAACGCCCTAAGGATGTTCCGGTTCCAGTCTTCCACCATCGCTTCTCAGGGACCGTCTTCCGGCGGTCCCTCCCCCGCTTCTCTTCGCGCCGCGGTGCGGCTAGAAGAGAAGGAACAGCGTCTCAACGATCCGGCCGACGAGGAGCCTCCAATCCGAGACTTCCATCGGCACCGCGACCGGACCGTCACCACCCGTGAAAGGCGAAGTTCGTCTTTCGGGGATGTCCCCATCCCCCGAGTGGGAGAACACCGTGGCGGGGATGAAAAGCACAAGGAGAAGTACGAGAACCCCGATGCGTACTCGCCGTTTCATCGATCTCTCTCTCCCGGGCGTCTCACCTCTACTCCCACTCTAAACCGTTTCGGGCGTCCTGTCAATCCGCTGGGGGAGAATCGATTAGGGGGACCCGCCCGAAGGATGCCCCCGTAGGCCGCGAGACGCGGCCGCAGCTGGAAACGTGTGCATCATCCGGGCGAGACCGCCGCGCGCGCGAGGAGGATGAGACGCGGCGATTTCTCCCCGAATGCTCCCCCCTTGTAGTCCCCGAAGCGCTCCGTAACCGCGAACCCCGCGCGCATCATCATCGCGTCGATTGCCCCGGGATCGTAGAGACGGAGCCTCTCCGTCCAGCTCTCTCGAACCGCGCCCCGCTCGTCCAGAAGCGCGATCTCCTTGCTGAGGACGCGCGCGGCGGGATCGTACGCGCGGGTCTCCCGGAACCTCTCTCCCGCCGCCGTGCGCTCTCCCCGGGGGATCAGACGGGAGAGGACGTTCTCCGCGTTCAAGTAATCGAAGAGGAACCAGCCGCCCGGGCGAAGGACGCGAGCGATCTCCCCGAGCGCCCGCTCGTCGTCCTCCGGACATTCGAAATAGCCGAAGGAGGTGAACATGTTGAGGATCCCGTCGAACGCGGACGCGAGGAAGGGGAGCCGCCGCATGTCGGCGCGCGCCACCGGTCCGAAGCGGCGGGCATCGGCGAGGAGAGCCTCCGAGAGGTCCGCGCCCCAGGCTCGCGCCCCTCGCGCGCGAACCGCGTTCATGTGACGGCCGGCCCCGCACGCCACGTCGAGAACAAGCGTCCCCCCCAGCGGAACGCGTCCCGCGAGGAGGTCGATCGCGCGCGCCGCCTCCTCGTCGTCCCGGTGCGCGTAGAGCCGGGCGTAGCGGGCGCCGAACGCCTTCCGGTACCAGGGCTCGTTCACGCGCTACTCCGATCGAAGAGACTCGGCGATCCAATCGAGGTACGCGGCGTTCCCCCCATCGATCGCGAGGGCGAGGATCTCCGGGACTTCGTAGGGATGGTTTTCCCGAACATGCGTCTCGACGCGGTCGAGGAGGTCTCGGCTCGTCTTGATCAGAAGGAGCGCCTCATCGTCCGCGTGCACTTCCCCGCGCCAGCGGTAGGTCGAGCGGATCGGCTCGATTCGGTTCACGCAGGCGGCAAGCCGCGAATCGACGAGAGAGCGCGCGAGCGCCTCGGCCGCGTCGCCGAGGGGCGCGGTGACGAGAACCAGCGCGAAGCGATCTCCTTCCCGCATTCTTCCTCCCGCCGTCAGGGCTCCCATCGGACCGTTCCCGTTCCCGGGACCACCTCCCCGATCGCGAGCGCCCCTTCCCCGGCCGTGCGGATCGCCTCGTCCATCGACGAACGGGGCGTCATCGCGACAAGGCCGATCCCCATGTTGAAGACATGAAACATTTCCATCTCATCGATCGCTCCCCGCTCGCGGATGAGATCGAAGATCGGCGGAACGCTCCAGGCGCCCTTTCGGATCCGCGCGTCGCATGATGGAGGGAGCGCGCGCGGAACGTTGTCGACGAGTCCGCCCCCGGTAATATGCGCGAAGCCCCTCGCGTGACCCGCTTCGAGGAGCCTTCGGATCGGATCGAGGTAGCAGAGGTGCGGCCGGAGGAGCGCCTCGCCGACCGTCTCGCCGAGTCGATCCGGCCGGTCGTCGAGCGATCCGCCCTCCTCCAGGAGGACCTTGCGCGCGAGCGAATACCCGTTCGTGTGGAGGCCGCTCGAGGGGAACCCGAGGATCGCGTCCCCGGGCCGCACGGCCGACCCGTCCACGATCCGATCCCGCTCGACGATCCCGACGAGGAACCCCGCGGCGTCGTACGTCCCCTTCGGGTACACGCCCGGCATCTCCGCCGTCTCCCCTCCGAGGAGCGCGACGCCGCGCCGCCGGCACGCGTCCGCGAAGCCGCCGACGAGCGGAACGAGCACCTCGGGAGGGAGAGAATCCCCCGCGAGGTAGTCGAGGAAGAAGAGGGGTCTCGCGCCGAGAACGGCGATGTCGTTGATGCAGTGGGAAACAAGATCCTCGCCGACGTCCCCGTGCCGGCCGGCGGCGGCGAAGAGAAGGACCTTCGTGCCGAGGCCGTCCGTGGTCGCGACGAGCGCGCGCCGTTCGTCCCCGGGGATCGCGTGCAGCCCGCCGAAATGCCCGACGTCGCCGAGGACCATCGGGCCGAACGTGGAGCGGATTCTCTCCTTCAGCGCGCGCAGCGATTCGTTGACGGCGTCGATGTCGACGCCGGCCCGGCGATAGTGCAAGGGGTCATCCTTTCCCGTCCGGCGATCCTAGGACGATGAGGGTTCCGGTCCCGCGACGAACTCGGTGCCGGTCGCGGGTTCGAGGCGGCCCATGTAGCGGTTCACCGCGTCGAGGGCGGCGAGAAGCGCGGCGAGGTTCGGGTCGCGCGAGACGAGAGCGGATCCGAGAAGCGGGATCGATCGTCCGGATTGCACATGATCGACCTGCACGAACACCGCGTCGTGCGATCCGATCTGCGCGCGCTGCACGCTGCCGATCTGGAAGCTCCCCTCGCGCAGGAACTGCGCGATCCCCTGAAGCGCCGCCTCGACCACAGCCCGCGCCGGATCGGACGAGAGGGTGAAGCGCGCCCTCCCGAATCCCTGGAATCGTTCCTTTCCGAGCGCGACCTCGACCTCCCCCCCGTCGGGCGTGAGGTTGATCTGGAGGCGGAGAAATCGGAGACGCGCGCCCGCCCTCTCGCGAGTTTCCGTCGCTCCGGGCGGGGCGGGGCGCGGGCCCGGATAGCGGGCCACGCTCACCTTCTTGTGATCGATGCGGACGCCCATCGAGGCGAGGAGAACCGTCTCGATGTCCCGAATGATCTGCTTCGGGTGGCGCTCCTCGGAGGAGACGACGTGGATCTCGAGAACCTCTCCGTCCCGTCCCGTGACGACCCGGCAGCCCATCACCCCCCCGAGCTGGCGGATCTCCGCTTCCGCCTTCGCCACGTCCTCCTCTGGGTTCCGAAACTTCGCGGTCGTGTCTTCTTTCATCGCCTTCGACGGTGGGGCGAAAGAGACGCCGACACCGCTCGTTGGAGAGAGAGGGCGCGGCGGGCGGTTCTTTGCCGATGTTCGGACTTCTCGACGGATTTCGGGCCGCGGCGTGGAGCGCGGGTCGCGCGCGCGGAACGCGCGCCCCATCCCGGCTCACCCAATCGCGGCTATCATAGCACATTGGCCTCTCTCTTGAAAGAGAAAACACCCAGGGACTCGCGCGGGATCACGAGATCGTCATCATCGCGCGCAGAAAGGCGACCCTCTCCTCCAAGCGCTCTCTAGGGAGACCGTACAGACCCCGCGGGCCGAACTCCTCGACGACGAAGGACGCGGCCGCCGTGCCGTGAAGAAGCGACTCGCGGAACGAGGCCTCGTCGAGCGCGCCGGATCGGGCGAGGAAGCCGAGCACCCCGCCCGCGAACGCGTCCCCGCCGCCGGTCGGGTCCTTGACGACCTCGACCGGATAGGCGGGAACCGCGAACACCGTCCCTTCCCGCGAGAGGAGCGCGCCGTGCTCCCCCTTCTTCACGACCACCGTCTTGGGGCCGAGCTCCGCGGCCCGGCGAGCCGCCCGCGCGAGGTTCGTCTCGCCGGTCAATTCCTTCACTTCCGAATCGTTCACGAACAACGTATCGATTCGCGGAAGAAGCCGGTCGAGATCCGCGCGCGCTCCCCGGATCCAATAGTTCATCGTGTCGGCCGCGACGTGCGCCGGCTTCTCGATCTGGTCGAGCACCTCGATCTGGAGCGAGGGATGGATGTTCCCGAGGAAGACCATCCTCTCCTTCCGGTACCGCTCCGGAAGGACCGGATGGAAGTCCTCGAAGACGTTGAGGCACGTGCGGAGCGATTTCCGGTCGTTCGGATCGGCGCCGTACTCCGCCTCGTACACGAAGGTCTTGCCCGGCAGGACCTCGAGCCCCTCGGTATCCACGCCGCGCTCGCGGAGGAAGCGGTATCCCTCCTCCGGGAAGTCCTCTCCCACCACCGCGACAATCCGCACCGGCACGTAGTACGACGCGGTGCCGGCGAAGTAGACCGCCGACCCGCCGATCGCGCCGCGCGATTCCCCGTGCGGGGAGCGGATCGAGTCGAGGACGATGGAACCGACCGCGAGGATCGACATGCGTCTTCCTCTACATGCTCTCCGGGGCCGAGACCCCGAGGAGATCGAGGCCGTTCCGGATCACGATCCGCACGGCGCGCGCGAGTGCGAGCCGAGCGCCGGTCACCTCCTCGCGCTCGCCGACGATCTTCGCCCGGTGGTAGTACGCGTGAAAACGCGAAGCGAGATCGCGGAGGTACGCGGGGATCCGGTGCGGTTCCCTCGTGGAGGCCGCGCCGGCTACCGTGTCCGGGTACGCGTCGAGGAGGCGAAGAAGATCGATCTCCGCCTCGTGCGCGAGCGTCTCGAAACCCGCGCGGTCGATCCGCTCCGGGTCGACGCCGGCGGCGCGCGCGTGGGCGAACACGCTCGAGATCCTCGCGTGCGCGTACTGGACGTAGTAGACCGGGTTGTCGAGGCTCCGGCTCTTGGCGAGATCGAGATCGAAGTTCAGATGGCTGTTCGGACGGAGCATGACGAAGAAGAAGCGCGCTGCGTCCGTTCCGACCTCCTCGAGAAGATCCTCGAGCGTGACGAACTCCCCGGCGCGCTTCGACATCTTCACCGTCTCGCCGCCGCGGAGCAGGTTCACCTGCTGCACGATGAGGATCTCGAGCCACTCCATCTCCTTGCCGAGCGATTGAACCGCCGCCTGCATGCGCGGGACGTGCCCGTGATGATCGGGGCCGAGGATGTCGATCACATGGTCGTATCGGCGCGCCGCCTTGTCCGCGTGGTACGCGATGTCGGCGAGGAAGTAGGTCGGCTGTCCTGTGGAGCGGACGACCACTCGGTCCTCGTCGTCGCCGTAGCGGCTCGACCGGAACCAGCGCGCGCCTTCCTTCTCATACAGATCGCCCGCGCGCTCGAGGATGTCGAGCGTTCGGTTCACGGCGTCCGACGCGTGAAGCTCCGACTCGCGGTACCATCGATCGAAGCGGACCGAAAAGGCGGCGAGCCCCTCCCGCTGTCCTCGAAGGACCCGCTCGACGAGCCAGGCGCGAAGAAGAACGCGGAAGGCTTCCGGCGAAACGCGCGCGGGGAGAGGGAACCCCGCCGCCGCGGCCGCCTTCTTCGCCTCGTCGATCTCCCCCCGTTCGATCGCCCCGACCGCCGTGAGGATCTCCCCCGCGTCCTCCGGGCGGAGACCCGACGCGTTGATCGGGAAGAGAGCATCCAGAGCGCGCTCCGATTCGCGCGCGAGCGTCTCGACGTACGCCCCGCGATATCCTTCTTCCGGGAAAGTCCCCTTCCCCCCCTCGCGGTGCCACAAGACCGAGTCGACGAGACGGTCGACCTGTGTTCCGTGGTCGTTCACGTAGAACTCCCGCTCGACCCGGGTCCCCGTCGCCTCGAAGAGGCGCGCAAGGGTGTCCCCCACCGCCGCCGCGCGCGCGCTCACCACGTTGAGCGGGCCGGTCGGGTTCGCGCTCACGAACTCGATCTGCAGGCGCGAGGGGCGCTCCGCGCGGCTTCGGCCGTAGGATGCGTTCTCGGCGAGGATATGCGCGAGAAGCTCGTGGTAGGCCGAGGGATGGAGCGTGAGGTTCAGGAAACCGGGCCCCGCCGTCTCGACGCGCGCGAAAAGCGGGTTCCCCTCGAGGTCGGCCGCGAGCTCGCCGGCGATCGTCCGCGGGGGGACGCGAAGCTGCTTCGCGAGGACGAACGCGGCGTTCACCGCGAAGTCCCCATGCTCCTTCCCGCGGCCCGCCTCGACGCGCACCTCGGAGAGATCCGCCTCCGGCCGGCGTTTCCGGAGCGCTTCCCGAACGGCCTCCTCGACGCGCCGGCGCAGCATCGCTTCACTCCTCAATCGTTTCGAGGGGCGCGTCGCCCCAGAGCCGCTCCAGCGAGTAGAAGTCGCGGAGCTCCTTGAGGAAGACGTGCGCGACGACGTCGATGCAGTCGATGAGAACCCACCGCCGTTCTCGGAAGCCCTCGATGTGGTTGACGCGGATCCCGGCCGTCTCGAGCCCGTCGACGACCGCCTCGGAGATCGCGCGGACCTGCACGTCGGTCTCGCCGCTCCCCACGACGAAGAAATCGGCGGCGGTGGAAAGCGACCGGAGATCGAGGACGACGACGTCGGTCGCCTTCTTCGTGAGCATGAGGCGGGCCGCCGATCGGGCGACCCGGCGCGCCGACGGGGACGCGGTCTTCTTGTTCGAGCGGGACGTCGGTGTCATTCGGTTTTCCGGAATCCTCGAAAGCCGCAACGGGACGAGATCCTAGCACAATCGGGGAACGCTTCTCAAGGGGAAGACCGGCGTGGTCTCTCCGCGGGCGATAGCCGAGCGAGAAGCGTCCTTCGGGCGAGCCGGGGAGGGTCCCTTGGACGAACACGCGCCGCCCGTCCGTTCGGATCGTGATCGCGCCCTCGAGGTCTGTGCGGCGTGCCTGGCATCCGGCCGCTCGAAGACGCACGAGGACCGAAGGGTCCGGGTGGCCGTACCGGTTCCCCTGCCCCGCCGAGATCACCGCGACCGCCGGTCGAAGCTCGCGGAGAAACTCTGTCGTGCATCCCCCTTTCGCTCCGTGGTGGGGCGCGACGAGGACCGTCACCGGATCGAGAAGCCCCGCGCGCGCGAGGTGCCGCTCGATCGCGGGGGTCGTGTCGCCGGGGAAGAGCGCCGAGAAACGCTCGTAGCGAAGGAGGAGCACGACCGAGGAGGCGTTGCTCCCCTCCTCTTCCCCGAGCCGTCCTTCCGGCGCGAAGAGGACATCGAGGGTCGCGCCCCTTCCGAACACGAACCGCCCCCCGCATCGGGCCGACATGCGGGCGGTTCCCGAGTGCTCGGCCGTTGAATCGTAAAGCATCGGAAGAGGCTCGTTCGCGGAGAGGCCGCAGTCGAGGAGGAACCGGGGCGCTGTCCGATCGAGGATGGCGACCGCACCCCCCGCGTGGTCCGCGTCCGGATGGCTGATCGCGAGGAGATCGAGCCGAGCGGCGCCCCGCCTTCGGAGAAAGGGGAGCACCGTCCATTGTCCCGCGTCGTGGTGCGGCGAGCGCGGTCCCGCGTCGAAGAGGATGCGCTCGCCTCCGGGGAGCTCCGCGACAGCCGCCGATCCTTGCCCGACGTCCAGGATCGTCAATCGGAGCGGATACGGATCGCGAGCCGGAAGGAGCGGGAGAAGGAGGAGAAGAAGGGACGGGGCTCGAAAGCGCTTCGCCCTCCACGCGAAACCGACCGGGAGGAGAAGGAGCAGGAAGAGAGCCGCGCGGTCGGCGACCGCGGCGGAGAACGGGACAGGACCCGGCAGCGTCGAGACGGCTCGATCGACGACCAACCGGAGAAGCGCGAGCGATCCCCACGCGGCGTCGCCGAGCAGGCGGTCCGCGGCCGGGTGGAGCTGTCCCGCCGTCAGCCAGGCGGAGCCGGCGGCCAGGGAGAGCGCCGTGAAAGGGGTCGCGAGGAGGGTGGCCGGCGCCCCGGCGGGAGCGTACACGCCGAAGTGGTGGAGAACGACCGGAAGGGTCGCCGCTTGCGCGGCCAGGCTGACGAGGAGCGGCGCGGCGAGGAAGCGTCCCCACCATCGCCCGGACAATCGAGCCGCGAGCGGGAGGATCGCGAGGATCCCGGCCGTCGCCGCGAAGGAGAGCCGGAAGGAGAGATCCCACGGAGCCGCCCCATCCGCCGCGATCGCGGCGAGAGCCGCCGCCCCGAGCGTGTTCCACCGATCGACCGGGCGCCCGAGAAGCCGCCCCGCGGCGAGGAGGCTCGCCATCACGAGCGCGCGGAAGAGCGAAACCGGGAAGGAGGCGGCCGCACCGAACCCCCAGAGGATCGCGACCGCGACGGGCGGGGTCCATCGTCTCCCGAGAACGAGCGAGAGGGGCGCCGCCGCCACGCCGTAGAGGATCGCGAGGTGGAGGCCTGAGAGCGCGAGAAGATGCGAAAGGCCGGTTGTGCGAAACGCATCGACCGTTTCGGGGTCGAGGGCGCTCCGATCGGCGAGGAAAAGGGCGAGAAAGAGCCCCTCCTCCCTCCCGCCGATCCGCTCGGCGGCTTCTCGGATCGCGGAGCGGATCGGGCCGAGCGGCGAGCGGCGGGCCCGCACGTCGATCGTTCGTGCATGAAGGAAGGCGGTCCGGCCGCGCCGCCGGTCGAGGGCGAAGCGGTCCGGCTCCCCCGGGTTTCTCGGGAACGGAAAGGCGCCGAGCGCTCCTTCCACGACGACCCGCTCGCCCGGGTTCGGCGCCGGCTCGTCGAAGGGCGGCCGCAAGGTGAGCGTCCGCCCGGCGAGCGTCCCCTCGCTCGGCCGAAAGAGAACGGTGCGCGGCGCGCCCCCCCTCCCGCCGATCGTGCCGCGCATCACGACGGGGATGCCCTTCTCCGGGAAAACAAGAGGAGGAGGCGCCGCGGTTCGGGCGGAGAAGAGGAGCGAGGGAAGAGCGAGAAGAGCGACGCGGCCTGCGAGGGGGGTCTTTCGCCTCCCCGACAGAAGGAAGAAGAGGATCGCTCCCGCTGGTGCCCCAAAGGCGAGCGCCGGGGGGGGCTCGGTCCGATCGGCCGCGATGATTCCAGGTAGCAGAAGAAGCAAGAGGGTGAGGGTGGGTCGTTTCCACATGGGGTTAGGTGGAGGGTTTCGGAGGGTCACCGCCCTTCGGACCGCCTCCCCCGGCGGCGGCCACTTCCCGCAACGCGCGTGCCGGACGTTCCGTCTCCGGACACGAAAGGTAGGTCGCGACCGGGCGCGCAGTTCCGAATCGCACCCCGGCCGCCGGGCGGGCGCCGGCGACCATTCGTTAGGCGCGCGCCGCCCCTGGGGGACCACGAGGTGTTCGCCTGTGCTACGATACTCGCGACCGCGGCGGAGCCCCCACGGCGCGGAGGAGACGAGCATGACCCGCCGCCTGACCCTGACCGAGTTCATCATCGAGGAACAGCGCGTGCACCCCGGTGCGACGGGGGATTTCACCGGTCTTCTCTCCGACCTCGCGCTCGCGGCGAAGCTGATTGCGCGCGAGGTCCGATCGGCGGGGCTTGGGGACATTCTCGGAGCGGCCGGATCGACGAACGTGTCCGGGGACGAGGTGAAGAAGCTGGATCTCTTCGCCCACGAGACCCTCGTGAACGTTCTCGAGCGGGGAGGGCATCTGGCGGTGATGGCATCCGAGGAACGGGAGGGGCCGATTCCGATTCCGGAGGCGTATCCGGCCGGGAAGTACGTCGTCCTCTTCGACCCGCTCGACGGCTCCTCGAACATCGACGCGAACGTCGGCGTCGGGACGATCTTCTCTATCTTCGGGCGCGCCGGCGAAGGCGCGCGCGGAGGGATCGAGGATCTCCTCCAGCCGGGGAACCGGCTTCTCGCCTCCGGGTACGTGATCTACGGCTCGAGCACCGTGTTCGTCTACACGACCGGGTTCGGCGTCCACGGGTTCACGCTCGACCCGACGATCGGCGAGTTCATCCTCTCGCACGACGCGATCGAGACGCCGGAGAAGGGAAGGATCCTCAGCGCGAACGAGGGGAACCTCTCCCTTTGGCCCGAAAGGGCGCGCGCATATGTTTCGTATCTAAAAGAAGAGGATCCTGAGGGCGGGCGCCCCTATCGCTCGCGCTACGTCGGTTCGCTCGTCGTCGACTTCCACCGCAATCTTCTCCAAGGCGGCATCTTCCTCTATCCGGAGGACTCGAGAAACCTGGAGGGGAAGCTCCGTCTTCTCTACGAGGCCGCGCCCCTCGCGTTCATAGCCGAGCAGGCGGGAGGGCTCGCCTCCACCGGCAGGGAGCGGGTTCTCGACGTTCTCCCCTCGGTCCTTCACCAGCGCGTCCCCCTCGCGATCGGAAGCGCGGCGGATGTCCGTCTCTACGAGCGGTTCGTCCGCGGAGAGCGGCCCTAACCGTAATCCCACGGAAACACTTCCGATGTTTTTCGGCCGGGCCCCGGTCAAGGGGGCGCCGGCTCGGACACCCCTCGCGTGCCGGCGGCCGCGCGACGAGCTAGAACAACGTGTAGATGAAGGGAGCGATCGCCGACCCCTCGGAGAGGACGATGAGAAGGCTGAGGAGAACGAGGAGGATCAGGATCGGGGCGAGCCACCACTTCTTCCGGTGAAGGAGGAACTCGAGGAGCTCGGCGAGAATCGACGCTTTTCCCATCGTGCCGCGGGGCGTCGCCCCCGCCTCCTTCGCTCGGCGGACCGTCCCTGGAGACGTCCGGCCGAAGAACAACGGCCCGGTCCTTTTGCTTGATAGATGAAAAGAAGCTCCCGGAGGGTCCGGGAGCTTCCCGTCGTCCGCTGGATCAGCTCTTCTTGGCCGCCGCCTTCTTCACCGATTTCCGGATGAGAACGACCCCGTTCTTTGCCCCGGGGATCCCGCCCGCGATGTAAAGGAGGTTCTGCTCCTTCATCACCTCGACGACGCGGAGGTTCTGGATCGTTCTCCGCGCGGCGCCCATGTGGCCCGGCATTTTCTTCCCCTTGAAGAGACGCCCGGGGGTCGCGCACATGCCGATCGATCCGCCGTGGCGGAAGTATTCGTGCGTCCCGTGCGTCATGTTCTTTCCGGAGAAGCCGTGCCTGCGGATCACGCCGGCGAATCCCCTCCCCTTCGTCCGGCCGGTCACGTCGACGAAGTCCCCCTTCTCGAAGATCTCGACCGTGAGAGCGCCGCCCGCCTCGAGCCCTGCCGCCTCTTCCTCCGTGATGCGGATCTCCCGGAGGAGGCGAGTCGGCTCGACCCCCGCCTTCTTGAGATGGCCGGAGAGGGGCCGGTTCGTCCGCTTCTTCCGCCGCGTCCCAAAACCGATTTGCAGGGCGCTATACCGCTCCTTCGCGACGGTCTTCTTCTGTACGATGGGGCACGGGGCGACCTCGACGATCGTGACGGGGACGATGCGCCCCCCCTCTTCGAACCGCTGGGTCATCCCGATCTTCTTGCCCAGTAGGGCCATCGGCATGGCGTAACCTCCAACTCACAGGGATCGATTTCTTCCAGTCCAGAAGCGGAAGTATGCAGGGGAAGGACGATCCTGTCAAACGTTTCTTGGGCCATCGCATCCGTCCCCCTCCCGTCCAGGCGGAGCGGGGCTTCGCGGGTAGTTGTCCTCACCGGGTCCGGCGGGCGCGGGCTTCCCCTCCCGCGGGGAACGCGCCGCCGCGAGCGGGTTACCGCGGCGGCCCCCGGCCGTTTCTCGACGCGGTCCCGGGCACGGCCTCGCACGCCGATGCGGGCCCCTCCGCCGGTTTCGCCGTCGCGGGGTTTCGGCTCCTCGGGCCCTTCCCACCGCTCGGGCGCCGGGCGGAACAGGATCCGCCCGGCCGTTGGAACCCTGCGGCGACTTCGCCTCGCCCATGCGCGCGTTGACAACATGACAGAGGCGCTCCAATCTCGGGACGGCGCGGTTCCGGCCGGCGGCACGGGGATTCCTTGAACGCCGGCGGGGACGGAGCCGTCTATGGGATCGAGTGCCGGACCGGGGAGGGACAGGTTGGCACAACAGATGGAGCCGACCGACGCGGTTCTCGTCGGGCGCGTCCTGGACGGCGACGTGGGCGCCTTCAACCGGCTGATGGCTCGTTGGGAACGCCCGGTCTACAACTTCGTCTACCGCGTCGTGGGGCACGACGAGGACGCGAAGGATCTCGTCCAGGAAACGATCCTCCGGGTGTTCAACGGGCTGTCGCGGCTCCAGGATCCGAACAGGTTCCCGGCGTGGCTGTTTCGGATCGCGCACAATGTCTGTCTCGATCGTCTCCGGAGCGGGCGGAACCGGGCCTCGGTGTCGACGGACGCGCTCCCCGAGGGAGGCCTCGACCGGCTCCTGGCGGAACGGGCGGATCATCCTCCGCGGAACGGCGATCCGGAAGAGGTCGTCTACCGCAAGGAGATCGCGAAGATCCTCATGCGCGCTCTCCAGAGCCTCTCGGAGGAACAGAGAACGGCGATCGTGATGCGCGAGTACAACGGATACAGCAGCCGGGAGATCGGCGAGATCTTGGGAATCCCGGTCGGAACGGTTCGATCACGAATCTTTCACGGTCTGAGGAATCTCAATCGAGTCCTTAGGCGGTTCGGGTTGGAAGAAGGGAGGTGGCCGTAGGTGCTTCGCGAGGAAATGGAACAGCTGTTGGTCGGGTTGGTCTACGGCGAGTTGACCGAGGAGGAACGGGAGAAGGTCGAGGAGGAAATCGCGCGGAATCCCGAGTGGGCGGGGGTGCTTGAAGAGCTTCGCCGGACGTCGGGTGTTCTCCGGGTCTGGGAGCATGAGGAGCCCGCGGTGCGTCATCTCGTGAGCGCGCCCGTGCCGGGAAGCTTGCCGCGCCTCGCGCGCCGCGCGAGGCCGCTCCGCAGCCCAGCGCTTCTCTCGGCGGCGGCGGGGATCGCGGCGGCGCTCCTTCTCATCCTGCTGAACGCCGAGGTGGGGATCGAGGCGGGCCGGTTTCACCTCTCGCTTGGAAGAGAACCCGCCCCACTCGTCCTTCAGGACGCGGCCCTCGAGGAGCCGTCGGACCTGGGATCGTCGGGAGGCCCCTTCGTCACCGAGGACGACTTCCTCCGGAGCCAGGCGGAGTTGATCCGCTTCGTGGCGGCGCTTCTGTCCGAAAGCGAGGACCGCCAGACCGATCGATTCCTCACGGCTCTCGCTCAGTACGCGCGCGACGCTGAAGTGCGCCGAGACGGAGATCTCGTGTTCATGGATCGAAGGCTCGGGGTGGTGGAGCAAGGCGCGCGCGATCTCCTCGAACGGGTGAGCGCGGACTTCCCTCTCACCGAGATTCGGCTGCGGCCGGGAGACGAACGATGAAGATCACGAGGGCATTCTCGGTGTTCGCGATCGCGGCTCTCGCTCTCCCCAGCTCGGCCGAGACCGTCCCCCGCAAGAAGATCGCCGTGCTCGAAAAGGCGTTCGACGCGACCCTGGTCGAGAGCGCGAACGCTCTCGTCCGGAGAGGAGAGATCGCCTACGGGGTTCACATCGAGGGCTACGGCGTTCTCTTCAAGATGGAGTTCCAGTTCGTCGATCCGACGCGCCTGCAGATCATGGAACATCTTGACAACCTGGATTCGCTGAAGGCGTATTGGAAGGGCGTGATCGAGAAGGAGAAGCAAGGCGGAGCCCCTTCCGAACGCACCCGCGCGCAGCTCGATCGGATCGAGGAGGAGCTCGTCGAAACGCTCGTCGATTACGGAGGAACGCTCGGCCCTCTCGGCGAAGGGGAGTTCGTGACGATCCTCGCGTTTCCGTGGGAAGGGACCTGGGAGGTTTGGCCGCGTCCGGTCCGCTCTCTCCTGATCACGGCGCGCTACGAGGATCTTCGCGCGCACGCCGAAGGCCGTCTCGACACGGAGGCGGTCCGGTCGCGCGTGCGCATCCTGGAGGAGTCGAAGTAGAGCAGGGCGCGGCTGGAGCCGACGTCTTCCGCCGGCCGAAGCGACCTCCGCGATGCGGCCCCGTCACCTGCTTGTGCGCCGCCTATCCCGCGCTCGCTCCCGAGGGAGAGCCGCGCCCCCTCGCCTCACGAGTCGCCGGGCTCGGATCGCGGACTCGTCTCGCGCCGACAACCGGGGCACGGTTCTGTAAGACTCCAGGCGTGCGGGTACCCGCGGCACTGGTCCGGGCGCGCGTCGTAGACGAGGCACTCGCGATCATCGAGGAAGATGCAAGAGCCGTCCTCGCGCTCCGCGAGAGAGAGCGCCGCGCGGTTCGAGGCGAGCCGAGCGTACCGCTTGAGGAAGGTCCGGTCCTCGAGACCGAGAACCCGCGCGAGACGCGCGCAGTCACTCTCCGAGAGGAAGACGTGGCCGGGCCAGCGGCAGCACGCGCCGCACCGTGCGCAGTCGAAACGATCGGCGCCCCTCATCTCTCCTCGGTATTCTTCCATTCGTAGAGGTCGTAGCGCACGAGCCGCCCGTCCAGGCCGCCGTTTCGGAGCGCCTTCTTCCATTTCGGGCGGAGCTCCACCCGCTTCACGAGATCCCGCTCTCCGAAGTAGACGACCGCGGTGGAAAGGGCGCAGCGTCGCTTGAGGAAATCTCCGAACTCCTTGAGGAGGCGCCCGGTGTCCTCCCCGCGCCCCGAGCGGATTCCGTAGGGCGGGTTGCAGAGGATGCAGCCTCTCTCGAGTCCGGGATGCTCCTGAAAGGCCCCTACGCCGACGCGCACGCGCTCGCCTCCCGGAAGGAGTCGGAGGTTGGCGCGCGCGGCGGCCGCCGCTTCGGGAGAGAGGTCGCTCCCCTCGAGAAGATCCGCGGGGAGGGGGCGCATCTCTCCGTCCGCCTCCCGTTTCACCGCGCGCCACGCGCTCTCGTCGAAGTCCGGAAGACGGCGGAAACCGAAGGAGACGCGAAGGTATCCGGCGGGGATTCGCGCGGCGCGCATGAGCGCTTCCGCGAGAAGGGTCCCCGAGCCGCACATCGGATCGAGAAGCGGGCGGTCTCCTCCCCAATCGGAAAAGCGGACGATCGCCGCCGCGAGCGTCTCCTGGATCGGCGCCTCCACCGTTCGGACCCGATAACCCCGTCGATGGAGGGATCCGCCGGAGGTGTCGAATCCGATCGTCGCGCGGTCGGCGTGGATGCGAAGGCTGATCCACACATCGGGACTCCTCGGGTCCACGCTCGGGCGGGCGCCGTGCGCCTCGCGGAAACCGTCGGCGATCGCGTCCTTCAACTTCTGCGCGGCGTAGCGCGAGTGGGAGAGGCGGCTGTTCGAGACGTTCGCGTCGATTGCGAACGTTTGTTTGGATGTGAATAGTTGAGTCCAGTCGATCGAGCGGCCGGCGCGGTAGAGAGCGTCCGCGTCCGGGCAGGAGAAGGAGCGGAGGGGCGCGAGCACCCGCGTGAGGAGCCGGGAACAGTAGTTCACGCGGTAGAGAACCGGCGGGTCGGCGCGGAAGTGGAGGCCGCGGTATGCCGCCCGCACTTCGCCCGCCCCGAGCGCCTCGATCTCCTCGCGGCCGATCTCCTCGAGCCCCTCGGCGATCTGGCCGAAGTAGCGCCCGCTCGTCTGATAGGCGAACATCGGTACGACCGCCGCGCTATCTCTCGAAGAGGGTCGTCCCGGCGGATTGCAGATCGTCCACCGCTTGCATGACGCGTGCGGTCATGCTCTCCTCCGCCTTCTTCAAGTAAGAGCGCGGATCATAGACCTTCTTGTTCCCCACTTCCCCGTCGATCTTGAACACGCCGTCGTAGTTCTTCATCATGTGGTCCGCGATCGGGCGCGTGAAGGCGTACTGCGTGTCGGTGTCGACGTTCATCTTGATCACGCCGTACGAGAGGGTCTCGCGGATCTCCTCGGGGCTCGATCCGGATCCGCCGTGAAAGACGAGCCAGAAGGAAGCCCCCTCCCCAAACTCCTTGCGGAGGGCCGCCTGGCCATCCCTCAGGATCGACGGGCGCAGCTGCACGTTCCCGGGCTTGTAGACGCCGTGCACGTTGCCGAAGGTCGCCGCGAACATGTAGCGCGCGCCCTTCACCGCGGAGAGCCTGCGGTAGACCTCGACCATGTCCTCGGGGGTCGTGTAGAGCTTCTCGCGGGGCGCCCCTTCGTGCGAGACGCCGTCCTCTTCTCCGCCGACCACGCCCGCCTCGACCTCGAGGATGATCTCGTTCTTCCGGCACCGCTCGAGAAGGGGAACCGCCGCGTCCATGTTCTCTCGGAGCGGCAGTTCGGAGCCGTCGAACATGTGGCTGTTGAAGAGATTCGGGATGCCCTTCGCGCGGCGCCGTTCGGTCTCCTCGATCAGCGGGACAAGAAAACTCCCCGCTTTCTTCGGCTGGCAATGGTCGGTATGCAACGCGACATAGACCGGATACTCGGCCGCGGCGCGGTGGACATACTCCGCAAGCCATATCGCCCCCTTCGCCGCGCTCTTCACGCCGAGCCCCGAGGCGAACTCGCCTCCGCCGGTCGAAACCTGGATGATCCCGTCGCTCTTCTTCTCGGCGAACCCGCGAAGGACGGCGTTCGCCGTCGTCTCCGAGGTGATGTTGATCGCCGGGTAGGCGAACCGGTTCTTGGCGGCGTTCTCGAGCATCCGGCAGTAGGTCGCATAGTCGGCGACGGGCATGGGCGCACGCTCCTTTCTTGGAACCCGCGGCCGCCCGGCGTCTCTGGGGTACGCGGGAGCGGGCGGGGAGAGATGACGGTTTTCGATCGGTTCCAGACACCGATCCGCTCAAGCATACTCTCGCAGGCGCCGGAAACGCAAATGCCGATGGTTCGCCGCTCGTAGGTCTCAGGTCAGTACCTGATACCGTGTTTCCGCGCAAACATGCCGCGCGCGGCGCGCGGCAACTCGCCGCTCTGCCTCCCCCCCGTCTCCGGAGCAAGACAAACCTGGGCGTCTCGGACCCGCGCGTCCGACGACCGAACCGTGCGCGAGCGATGGATCAGGTGCAGTTCTCTCCTAACAGCTCGTCGAAGAGAGTGTCGAAGCGGCGCGCGACGGCGGGCCAGGCGAACGGGGCGATCGCCTCGCGGAGCCCCGCGACGGGGGGCGGCCCTTCGCGGAGGACTCGCTCGGCGCGCTCGAGAAGCTCGTCCGCCGAATCGTAGTAGCACGCCTCGAATGTTGATGGAGGAAGGATCTCCGGGTAGGAGAGCTTCCTTGGGAGAAGCGGGAAGGCTCCCGCGTAGATCGCCTCGAGAACAGAGATCCCGAAGAACTCGTGGCGCGCGGTCGAGACGGCGAGATCCGCGCGCGCGAGAAGCCGCGCGTAGGAGGACCGGGTCCTCGCGAAGCCGACGTGAGCGAGAGAACTTCCCGCCGCCCGCGGGAGCTCCTCGAAGAGATCGGATCGCGCGCCGCTCGGGGCTCCGGTCACGACA
>VGIW01000037.1 GCA_016867715.1 Candidatus Eisenbacteria bacterium
GCTCTGCCTCCAGTCGAACGAGGGGACCGCCGGCGACTCACTTGCGGATCGAGAACGAGTCGATGAGCGCGCCCGAGGTATCGATGACGTCCGCGTGGAAGAGACGGTCCCGCACTGTGCAGTGAACGAAGAAGTGCTTGCCCTTGGTCCCCGCGACGAAGGCGCCCGCGGGAAGCCCCTCGAGGACTGGGAACTCGAGACCGACGTTCTGTCCGCGGTTGATCCGCCCGCCCCCGCCCCCGACCGTGAGATAGACGGTCGTGTTCTGCTTCCCTTCCGCCGCCTCGCCGTCTCGAATCGGCTTCGTGCGCGTGTAGCAGTGCTGGTCGCCGTTGAAGAAGACGTCGACGCCGGCATCCTCGATCAGCCGGCAGAACGAGTCCTCGCCCCGGCGGGCGCTCTCGATGTTCTTCCGGCCCGCGTACTGCTCCGCTCCGTAGTACGAGCGGTGTCCGAAGCCGAAGGTCCAGATCGTCCCGGGCGGCCGGGACCGAAGAACGCTCGCGAGCCACGTTCTCTGCTCGGATCCCGGCGTGTTGATCCCGCCGTTCGGAAGGCAGGATCTGTACCCCGGCAGATGCGAGTCGGGGGCGTCCGAGTTGTTCTCCACGACGAAGAAGCGCGCGCCGCCGTGATCGAACGAGTACCAGCCGCTGTCCCCGAGAACCGGGAAGAAGGACCGCGCGTACGCATAGCCCTCGTAGTCCCCCTCGTGGTTCCCGAGGACCGGGTAGAACGCGATCTCCGGATCGAGGAGGGAGAGAACGTGCAGGAACGTATCGGCGGTCGCCTCCCCCAGCTTGTCGGGGGTTGGGGCGATGATCCAGTCGCCGCAGTGGACGAGGAAGTCCGGCTGTCTCTCGTTGATCTGCTCGATGATCCGCGCGAAGACCTTCTTCCCGGTGTGCGCGGTCGCGCCGGTGTGCGTGTCGCTCACGATGGCGAAGGAGAACGCGCGCGCGGGCCGCTCCTCATCCGGTCGGGCCGGCGCGGTCTTCCGCGGCGCGCAGGATGGGAGAAGGAGGAGAAGGGCGGGGAGGAGTGCGGCGATCCATCGCGCGGCTCGTGCAGCCGGTCTCCCCCGTCCGCTTCCGCCGCCGGAGAATCCTCGAAGGAGCCGAGCGACCGGGTTCGTGCAGAGGCGGCTGTCGGCGCAGCGTTCTTGCAACTGATTCTTGCTCAAACGGTTAGGGGGCCGTTCCTGCCCGGCTGGGGGATTCCGACCGAGGCGCTTCCGGCCCGACCTTCTTTTGGAATATACTGCCAGGAGGCCAGGATAGCCCTTTCAATAGAACATCCCCGGGGAGGAGACGGAATGAACGACCCGAGAATGATGAAGCTGGCGGATCTTCTGATCACCCACTCGACCAGGCTCCAACCGGGAGAGGTGGTGCTGATCGAGGCGACCGATATCCCGCGGGAGATGGTCTCGGCGCTCATCCTCCGCGCGGTCGAGGCGGGCGGGGTCCCCCTCGTCCTCTGGAAGGACAACCAGGTTCTCCGCGATCTTTATCAGATCGGAACTCCCGAGGACGTCGACAAGCGGATGGAGCTCATGGGGAAGGTGGAGCGCTTCCAAATGGAGCGGGTCCAGGCGTACATCGGGATCCGTGGCCAGAACAACTCCTCCGAGTTCGCCAAGATCCCGCCCGAGAAGATGAAGATCTACCAGACGAAGGTCTTCGGGCACGTCCACGTCGACTACCGCGTGCCGAAGACGAAGTGGGTGGTGCTCCGCTGGCCGACCCCGTCGATGGCGCAGCTCGCGGGCGTCGGAACCGATCGCTTCGAAGATTACTACTTCGATGTTTGCCTTGTCGATTACGCGCACATGGCCGAAGCGGTGAAGCCGCTCGTCGACATCATGAAGAAGACCGACAAGGTCCGCATCGTCGGTCCCGGCCAGACGGATCTCTCCTTCTCGATCAAGGGGATCAACGTGGTTCCGTGCTGCGGCGAGAAGAACATCCCGGACGGCGAGTGCTACTCCTGCCCGGTGAAGGAGAGCGTGAACGGCGTGATCCGGTATAATGCCCGCACGATCTACCACGGAATCCCGTTCGACGACATCCGTCTCGAGTTCAAGAACGGGAAGATTGTCCATGCGACCTCCACGAACACCGAGGCGCTGAACCGCATCCTCGACAGCGACGAGGGAGCCCGCTATCTCGGGGAGTTCGCGCTCGGCTTCAACCCGATGATCGAGAGCCCGATGTGCGACATCCTGTTCGACGAGAAGATCGCGGGGAGCCTTCACCTCGCCGCGGGGAACTCGTACGACGACGCCTTCAACGGGAACAAGTCGGCCGTGCATTGGGACATGGTGCTCGTCCAGACGGAGAAGCACGGCGGCGGCGAGATCCTCTTCGACGGGAAGACGATCCGGAAGAACGGTCTCTTCGTCCTCCCCGAGCTCGAGGGGCTGAATCCCGATCGCTTCGCCGCCGGGGGCGGGCGGAAAAAGGCCTGCTGATTTCTCGGGGATTCGGAGATCCATCGCCCGGCACCGAAACCCGTGAAGCTCCGTCCGGGCGGGGCCGATGCTTCGGGCCGAGGCCCCGATCCGGGCGGCGCGGGCGGCTTCCGTCTCGGCGCCTTCGAGGACGCATGAACCAACCAGCGAAGAAGCTCAAGGATCTCCTCCAGGTTCTCACGCCGGCCGATCGCGTGCTCATTCTCATGAAGCCGGATCCGGACGCGCTCTCCTCCGCGTGGGCTTTGAAACGACTTCTGTCGTTGAAGGTTCAATCGTGCCAGATCAGCCACATCGGGGAGATCGGACGTCTCGAGAACCAGGCGATGGTCCGGCTTCTCAAGATTCGGAGCGAGCGCTTCGATAAGATCGACCCGCAGGCGTTCACCAAGATCGCCGTGGTGGACGGACAGCCGGATCATTTCGTCAACCTCTCGCTCCCGAAGATCCACGTCGTGATCGATCATCATCCGGTCGTGAACGCGTTCGAGGCGGATTTCTCGGACGTGCGCGTGAAGGAGGGAGCGACCGCGACGATCCTCACCGAGTACCTTCGGGCGGCGCGCGTGAAGATCCCACCGTCGCTCGCGACCGCGCTCTGCTTCGGCATCAAGACCGACACGAACGGCCTCACGCGCTCGGCGACGAAGGAAGACGTGGAGGCGTACGCCTTCCTCCTCCAGAAGGCGAATCTCGCGCATCTCCGGCAGATCGAGCATGAACGGCTTTCGCGCGACGACTTGGATCTCCTCGCGCGCGCGATCAGCCGCGTGCAGATCCGCCGGCGTTTTCTCTACGTCTTCCTTCCCGGGCCGGTGCCGCCCGACAGCCTCGTGATCCTCGCGGATATCTTCAACGGTGTGGTGGGAACCTCGGTGGCCGCCGTGGCGAGCACGTACCGGAACCGGGTCATCATCATTCTTCGCGGAAAGGGTCCGCGCGTCGACGTCGGCCGGATCGTCCGCGGCGCGTTCGGAGCGGTCGGGAGCGCGGGCGGGCACCCGGTCGCCGCGCGCGCGGAGATCCTCCTCTCGAAACTCGCGCAGGCGACGCGCGTCGAGGACCCGGAAACGCTCGGCGAGTGGATTCGCAAGCAGATCGTCCAGAATCTCTCGACCCGCAAGAAGCCTTCCGAGTGAGCGCCGTGAGAGAGATTGTTCTCGCCTCCACCTCCCGCTATCGAAGAGCTCTCCTCGACCGTCTCGGGCTTCCGTATCGCGCCGTTTCCCCGAAATGCGACGAGGAGGGTTTGGATCTTCTCCCGGCCGAGACGCGCTCGCTCGCTCTCGCCGAGAGGAAGGCTCGCTCGGCCGCCGGCGATTTCCCGGACGCGTTGATTCTCGGTTCCGATCAGATCGCGGAGATCGAGGGGACCGCGCTCCGAAAGCCGGGAACGATCGAGGCCGCGCGCGCGTCGCTCCGTCTTCTTTCGGGGCGCGAGCATCGGCTCGTCACGGCGGTGGTTCTTCTCGACGCGAGGGAGGGCCGAATGGAGAGCGCGCTCGACATCGCGCGGCTTCGCATGCGTCCTTTGTCGGACGCGGAGATCGAGAACTACCTCCGGCGCGAGGAGACACTCGACTGCGCCGGCGCGTACCGAAGCGAGGGGCTCGGCGCGGCCCTTTTCGATTGGATGCGGACGGACGATCCGACCGGGATCGTCGGCCTCCCGCTCACGCGGGTCGTGGAGCTTCTCGCGCGCTTCGGCGTCTCGGTTCTGGCGTAAACGATCCTCTCGATGCGCCGCTACCCGACGACCTTGAAGACGACGTCCCCTTCGCGGGCGTGCTCCACTGCTCGAATGCCGATCGATTGTCCCTTCTCCGCGCGCGGCACATCGGCCCGGTCGATCTGCATCGACTCGATCGTCTGGGTGAAGTCGGATGTGTGTCCCTTGATGTGGATCGTGTCGCCGACGGCGAGCGCCCCGTCCGTGAGCTCGATCGCCGCCACGCTGATCTTGCCGAAGTAATGTGAGACGTGCCCGATCTTGACTTCTTCCGCCATGGTCTTCCTCCTCTCCGCGGGGCGGATCCTCTCTTACCTTAGCACTCATGGACGCCGCCGGGGAGTCTTTTCGCCCGCGCGGGGCCGGCGGAGGCTCGCCGGTGGAGCTCTTGCAGCGAGACAGGCTCCCCGAGCCCTTCCCGAAGCGCCCGGATCCCGTCCACCGCCGCGCGCGCGGAGGAGAGAGTGGTAAGGCAAGAGATGTCCGTTCGCGTCGCCTCGCGCCGGATCGCGGTTTCGTCGTAGCGGCTCGCCTTTCCGAGCGGGGTGTTCACGACCATCCGAACACGCCCTTCGCGGATGAGGTCGGCGATGTTCGGCGATCCCTCGCCGACCTTCGCGATTGATTCGGCGGGCACGTCGTGCTTGCGGAGAAACGCGGCGGTTCCGCGGGTGGCGAGGAGCGTGAAGCCGAGATCCTTGAGGTCTCGCGCGATCGCGAGAAGCCCCGGTTTGTCGCGGTCGTTCACGCTTAGAAAGACCGCGCCCGAAACGGGGAGCCCCCGGCGCGTCGCGAGCTCCGCTTTCGCGAACGCCTCGCCGAACGACCGTCCGATCCCCATCACTTCCCCCGTGCTCTTCATTTCAGGCCCGAGGAGATAGTCGGATTTCGGGAAGCGGCGGAACGGGAAGACGGGGCCCTTCACGAAGACACGGCGGACCGCCTTCCTCTCGCGGGCGCGTTGCCTTCGGAGGCTCTTCCCGAGCATGCAACGGATCGCGATCTTGGTGAGAGGAAGCCCGGTCGCTTTTTCGATGAAGGGGACGGTGCGCGAGGCGCGCGGGTTGACCTCGAGCACGAAGACCGCGCCGTCGCGGCATGCGAACTGCACGTTGACCGGACCGACGACGCCGAGCTCGAGCGCGATCCCCACCGTGAACTCGCGCAGGACATCGATCTCGATCGGCATGACTCGGTAGGGGGGAAGGACCGCGAAGCTGTCCCCGCTGTGAATCCCCGCTTCCTCGATATGCTGCAAGATCCCGCCGATGAGGACGCGCTCGCCGTCGGAGACCGCGTCGACGTCGAACTCGACCGCGTCCTCGAGGAAGTGGTCGATGAGCACTGGATGATCGGGGGAGACGCGCGCGGCTTCCTCGAAGAAGCGCGCGAGACTCTCCTCATCGTAGAGAATCCGCATCGCGCGCCCGCCGAGCACGTAGCTAGGCCGCACGATCACCGGATAGCCGACGCGCGCGGCGACCGCTCGCGCTTCATCCTCGCTCTTCGCGCTCCCGTGAGCCGGCGACGGAATGCCGAGGGCGTCGAGGACCGCTCCGAATCGATCCCGATCCTCCGCGCGGTCGATCGCGTCGACCGGCGTGCCGAGGATTCGCGCACCGGCGTCCTGCAAGTGCCGCGCGAGATGGAGCGGGGTCTGTCCGCCGAGCGAGACCACGATTCCTTCCGGCTTCTCGACCTCGGCGACGTGAAGAACCTCCTCCAAACGGAGCGGTTCGAAGTAGAGCCGATCGGAAAGATCGTAGTCGGTGCTCACGGTCTCCGGGTTGCAGTTCACGAGGATCGACTCGATCCCCTCCTCGCGGAGCGCCTGCACGGCGTGGCAACAGCAGGTGTCGAACTCGATCCCCTGTCCGATCCGATTCGGGCCTCCGCCGAGAACGATCACCTTGCGCCGCGCCGATGGACGGCTCTCGCAGGGACCTTCCTCCCAGGTGGAGTAGAGATAGGGAGTGTCGCTTCGGAACTCGCCGGCGCAGGTGTCCACGCGGCGGAAGACCGGGCGAATCCCGAGCCTCTCGCGCATCTCCTTCAGACGAGCCGCCCGTCTTCCGATCGACTCCTCCGGCCCGCGAAGGAGGCGCGCGATCCTCCGGTCGCTGAAGCCCTCGCGCTTCGCCTCGCGGAGAATCTCCGGCGGGAGGTCGGTCAGCGCGTAGCTTCGGAGCCGCCCCTCGACCTCCATGAGCCTCGCGAGGTTGTCGAGGAACCACGGATCGATTCCGGTGATCGTGTGAAGCTCCTCCGGGGTGAGCCCGCGGCGCATCGCCTCGTGGAGATCGCGAAGTCGGTCCTTGCTCGGGCGGGCGAGGTCCTCGCGAAGATCCTCGATCGTCCGCGCGCTCCCCTCCGAATTCCATCCGTCGAGGCCGAGCTCGAGCGATCGGAGAGCTTTCTGGAGCGCCTCGCGGAACGTCCGCCCGATCGCCATCACCTCGCCAACCGATTGCATCGTCGTTCCGAGAAAGCCGGGCGTCCCCGGAAACTTCTCGAATGCCCAGCGGGGAACCTTGACGACCGTATAATCGATGCTCGGCTCGAAGCAGGCCGACGTGCTCCCCGTGATCTCGTTCGGAAGCTCGTCGAGCGTGCGGCCGACCGCGAGAAGCGCGGCCATCTTCGCGATGGGATAGCCGGTCGCTTTGCTCGCGAGCGCGCTCGATCGGCTGACGCGCGGGTTCATTTCGATCACGGCAGTCTCGCCGGTCTCCGGGTGCACCGCGAACTGGACGTTCGATCCGCCGGTCACGACGCCGACCGCGTCGAGGACGCGGAGAGCGTCGTCCCGGAGGCGCTGGAACTCGCGGTCGGTGAGCGTCTGCGCGGGCGCGACGGTGATGCTGTCGCCGGTGTGAACGCCCATCGCGTCGAAGTTCTCGATCGAGCAGACGACGATTCCGTTCCCGGCGCGGTCGCGGATCACCTCGAGCTCGTACTCCTTCCATCCGATCACGCTCTCCTCGACGAGCACGCTCCCCGAGGGGGAGAGACGGAGCCCGTCCGCGAGGATCTCGAGGAATTCGCTCCGGTCGTGCGCAATCCCGCTTCCGGCCCCGCCGAGCGTGAAGCTCGGGCGGAGGATCGCGGGGAACCCGATCGCGCGAACGACCTCATCTGCTTCTTCCAGCGAGGTCGCGAGGAGGCTCCGCAGGGTTCGGATTCCGGAAGCTTCCATCGCCTTCTTGAACTGCTCGCGGTCCTCGGCGAGCCGGATGCACCGCGCGTCGGCGCCGATCAGCTTGATCCCCGCCTTCTCGAGGACGCCCCGGTCGTGGAGCGCGATCGTGAGGTTGAGCGCGGTCTGCCCGCCCACGGTCGGGAGGAGCGCGTCCGGTCTTTCTCTCTCGATGATCCTCTCCACGAACTCCGGCTTCAGAGGCTCGATGTACGTTGCGTCGGCGATCTCCGGATCGGTCATGATCGTGGCGGGGTTGCTGTTCACGAGAACGACGCGATAACCCTCGCGTTTCAGTGCCTTGACCGCCTGCGTGCCGGAGTAGTCGAACTCGCACGCCTGACCGATCACGATCGGTCCCGAGCCGAGAACGAGAATGCTCGCGATGTCGTCACGCCGAGGCATCGCGCGTTTCCTCGTTCGTTCGGCTTCTCTTCGCGCGCCTCGCGACCATCTCGTCGCGGAAGCGCCGGAAGAGATAGAGGCTATCGCTCGGCCCCGGGGCCGCTTCGGGGTGGAACTGGACCGAGTAGACCGGCCTTCCGATCGCCTCGAGTCCCTCGATGGTTCGATCGTTGAGGCTGACATGAGTCGCCCGCGCCCGCGAGGCGGGAAGGCTCTCCGCCGGAACGGCGTAGTTGTGGTTCTGGCTCGTGATCTCGACCTTTCCGTCGGAGAGCCGCCGAACCGGATGGTTCGCCCCGTGGTGCCCGTAAGGGAGCTTCACCGTCGCGGCTCCGAGAGCGCGCGCGAGGAGCTGGTGCCCGAGGCAGATCCCGAAGATGGGAATTCCGGTATCGATGAGCGCTTTCACGTTCTCGACGATCCCGGGGAGGCTCGCCGGATCCCCGGGCCCGTTGCTGAGAAGAACCCCCTCGGTCGGGGGGCGGACAAGCTCGCGGGGAGGCGTCGGGGCGGGAAAGACGCGGGCGCGGCATCCCTCGATCGCGAGACGATCGAGAATGCTCTTCTTCACGCCGAGATCGAGAACCGCGACCTCGTACGGCGGCTCGCTCCCCCAGCCTCGAGAAGGTTGATACATCCACGGTTCGTCGCACGTCACGCGCGCGACCCAATCGATCGATTCGATCGGCGGGAGACCCCGCGCCTTTTCGACGAGCGCGGCGGCGGGACCGGTCCCGATCCATGCCCGGCACGTCCCGTTGTCGCGGAGAGAGAGAGTGAGAGCTCTCGTGTCGACATCCGAAAGGGCCGGGACGCCCGCTCGGCGGAGGAGATCGTCGAGCCCGCGCTCGGCGCGCCGATGGAAGGTCCTCCTGCAGAAATCGCGCACGAGGACGGCGACCGGATGGATGCGCGCCGACTCGCTATCTCCGGCGTGAACCCCGTAGTTCCCGATGTGCGAGGCGGTGAAGACAACGATCTGCCCGGCGTAGCTCGGGTCGGTCAGGATTTCCTGGTATCCGGACATCCCCGTGTGAAAGACGATCTCGCCTCCCGCTTCCCGCGGCGCGCCGAAGAGCCGGCCCGTGAAGCACAGACCCGTTTCGAGTGCGATTCTCGCGAGCAGTTCGTTCTCCCTGGGGCGGGGGGAGCCCGGCGCGAAACGATACGACAGCGCGCTCGGCGCCGCAAGCCCGATGCCCCGGCGCCCGCGGAACGTGAACCATCCCGTTTCCTGGCCCGCCCGCCCGAAATATGATAGATATCGTTTCTCGACCCGCGCGTGTGGAGATGCAACGAGCGGGTGGCGGACGAGGCTCCGGCCGCCCCGCGCCGCGGGAGAAGAACGCGACGATGAACGCCGGACGAAAGACGAATCCCCGCCTTCTTCTCGTCGGTCTCGACGCGGCGGAGCCCTCCCTCGTGGAGAAATGGTGCGACGAAGGAGCGCTCCCGAACCTCACACGCCTCCGCGAGAGCGGTTGTTACGGAAGGCTCGCCACCGTCGCTCCGTGGCTCACCGGATCCCCCTGGTCGACCTTTTACACGGGAACCTCTCCGAGCGAGCACGGCCGCTATCACGTTCTCCAGTGGAATCCGGTCCGTGGCGCGATGGAGAGGCCGTTCGGCGCCTGGCTTCCGATCCAACCCTTCTGGCGGGCGATCGGCGAGCGGGGCGCGCGGGCGATCGTGATCGACGCTCCTCTCGCCTATCCGCCGGAGCCGTTCGCGGGGATCGAGATCGCCGGCTGGGCGACCCACGACCATCTCGGCCCTTCCGCGTCGCACCCGCCTTCGGCGCTCGCCCGAATGCGCCGCGAGGCGGGGAGACCCGTAATGCGGCCCGAGGTCTACGGTCCGCAGAAGACGCTCGAGATCCTCGAGCTCCCCCGGCTCCTCTCGCGGGCGACCGGGCAGCTCGCCCGCGCCGCTGTATCTTTCATGAGTCAAGATACGTGGGATCTCTTCTTTGTCGCTTTCGCGGCGGCGCACCGCGCGGGGCACAAGCTCTGGGACGAGACCTCGGCGGGCGGCGAGATCCGGCCCGGCACGAGGGAGCTCTTCCAGTCCGCGTTTCGCGACGTGTACTCCGAGCTCGACGCGGCCGTCGGCCTTCTCGCGGAGGAGGCGGGGAGCGGCGCGGCCGTGATCGTCTTCTCCCTGCACGGGATGGGGCCGAACAACAGCCGCGAGATGCTCTTCCCGGAGATGCTGAGGCGGATTCTGCACGGCCTCCGAGGGGTCTCGGGCGCGCCCTCTTCGAGAAGTCCTCTCGTCCGCTTGCGCGGCGCGGTTCCGGTCGAGCTCCGCCGCGGCGTGAAAGGGCTTCTTCCACTTTCGATCCAAGACCGCCTGAGCGCGTTCTGGCGGCGGTCGCCGAGCGCGTGGGACGCGGCCGAGGCGTTCTCCCTTCCGGCGGACCAGCACAGCTATGTTCGCGTCAACCTTCGGGGCCGCGAGGCGGGAGGGACGTTTCCGGAAGAATCATACGAGGAGCTTCGCGATGCGATCGCCGAAGGGATGCGCACGTGGCGCGACGCGCGAAGCGGCGAGTCGATCGTCGCCGAGGTCGTAAGACCCGATCGCGCGCTCCCGCCGGGGGAGCGGGCGGGTCTACTCCCCGATCTCGTCGTCGTCTGGTCGGACGTTCCTGCCGCTCGGCACGAGGCGGTCGTCTCGGATCGTTACGGAACGATCCCGTGGCCGACGCCCGGAAGGAATCCGGACGGGCGCTCGGGAAACCACAGGGGTGAAGGATTCATCCTCGCCTCGGGCGAGGGGATTCCGCGCGGCGGAGCGATCGAGCCCGGCACGATCCTCGACCTCGCCCCGACGATCTTCGCTCTCTTCGGTGTTCCGTCTCCTTGGCCGATGGAGGGGAAGCCGCTCCGCCCGATCGCGTAGGGCAATGCGGGATTGACTCAGTCCGTCAGAGGAGTGCTCGTTGCGCAGCCGATAAGACACCGGTCGAGTTTCGGTCGGATCAAGGTTAGCCGAGCGCGGAGCCGAGGTAGTACGGCCAGAGGACGATCGCGAGAACTGCCTTTCCGAGAGCGAGGTGCGCGTACCCGATCGTGAAGAGCCAGCCCGCGAACCAGAGCGGCCCGATAACCCCCGCGATCTCCATCTTTCCCTGAACGATCTTCTTCTCTTCGGTCATGGCGGCGCTCTCCTCGTGCCGGCGCGATCGGCGGAGGAACGCGGCCGATCGCGCGCGCTTTACGCGTACTTCAGAACGATCGCCTGCAGCGTGTCGGCGATGTCTTCCGCGCGGTCGGTCGCCTTCTCGAGAATCGTGTAGATCTCGCTCCACTTCATGCCGCGGATCAGCGTCTCGACCGTATGGGGGCCCGAGTTGTAGCGCTTGGCGAGCGCGTTGCGGAGGACATCATCCGCCTTGTTCTCCAACACGTGGACCTCCTGCATGAACTCGAAGATATCCCGCATCTTCTTCCGGTCCCTGAGCATGGCGATCCCCTTCTGGATCGCCTCCGCCTGGCTATGGATGATCTCCCCGAACGCGGCGGCGGTCTCCGTGATCTCCTCGACGGAGTATGCCTGAAGACGCACGGACGCGGCCCACACCTGATCGACCACGTCGTCGATGTGCTGGAGAAGGAACGCGATGTCCTCGCGGTCGAAAGGGGTGACGAAGGTTTGGTTCAGCTCGTCCATCCCCTTGTGCGTGATCTCGTCCCCTTTGTGCTCCAGATCGTGGATGCGGGTCAGCTTTTGATCGACATCGGAATAGTTCGTGAGTAAATCGACCAGCGCGCGCGTCGCCTCTACCATGTTCTCACCGGCTTCCTCGATGAGGTCGTAGAAGCGGCGGTTCTCCGGTACCAGGCTAAGTCGCATGTGCGCACCTCCTCTAGTGCAGGCCGATCCAGCGGAAGAAGACGACGGACAAGTAGCCGAGCACTCCGCAGATCGGGAACGTGAGAACCCACGCGGAGACGATCTCCCCGGCGACCCCCCAGCGGACCGCCGAGAGCCGGCGGGTCGATCCGACCCCCATGATCGCCGTCGAGATCGTGTGGGTGGTGGAGAGCGGGATGCCGACCCGCGAGGCGATCTCGATCACGGTCGCGGCGCCGGTCTCGGCGGCGAACCCGTGCACCGGCTCGAGCCTCGTGACGCGGGTCCCGAGCGTCCGGATGATGCGCCATCCGCCGACCGCGGTTCCGATCCCCATCACCCCGGCGCAGATCAGGATCACGAGGACGGGAACGTAGAAGTGCGAAATGATACCGCCGGCGTACAACGTGAGCGCGAACGCCCCCATGAACTTCTGCGCGTCGTTCGAGCCGTGCGAAAAGGCCATGAACGCCGCGGAAAGGACCTGGAGCCGCGAGAAGAGAGAGCGGATCTTCCCGGGCGGCGACTTGTAGAACAGACGGTAGACAATCGTCATGAGTAGAAGAGCGATCCCGAACCCGAGAAAGGTCGAGAAGATGAGCCCGAGGCCGACCTTCCTCCAGCCATCCGCGAGAAGGATCGCGGGTCCTTTCACCGCGAGACCGGCTCCCGTGAGCCCGGCGACAAGCGCGTGGCTCTCGCTCGTCGGGAGCCCGTAGACCCAGGCCAGGGTGCTCCAGAAGATGATCCCGACCATCGCCGCCCCGACCGTCGCGGGGGTCACGAAGTCCGGCTCGATGATCCCCTTCCCGATCGTCGCGGCGACCGCGGTGCCGGAGAGCGCGCCGAGGATGTTGAGGCCGACCGCCATGACCACCGCCGCGCCGGGCGAGAGAACGCGCGTCGACACCACCGTGGCGATCGAGTTGGGCGCGTCGGTCCAACCGTTGACGAACTCCGCCCAGAGAATGAGGAAGAGGACGAACAAGATGCCCGGCGTCAGCAGATCCAACGTCGATTCTCCGTCGAGCGCTCGCGGCCGCTTCTCGCGAGGCGGCGCGCGCGCAGGGGTGGAATGTCCACGGTCGGTTCTCCGCCGCGGGGATCGTTCGCTCGCGATCTCACTCGCTCTTCCTCGGCATTACGCATCGGTCGGTTGGGACGGGCCCCGGCGGAGCGGAGTCGCTCCCGGCGCCTGACATCTTAACGGACGGGGGACGCTGGAGTCGACGTTTAGGTTTGTTAAGATTCCGTTTGCGTTGACGATGCCCGAAACGAGCTGCAAGCCGTTTTCAGTACGTGAGTTCTACCCGTTCGGCGTCCGCGCCCGATCACCGGACGAGGGTGAGCTTTTCGGTCACGCGGACCCCGGGGCACTCCGCCTGTGCGAAGTA
The DNA here is from genome assembly GCA_016867715.1 of Candidatus Eisenbacteria bacterium. Classification (NCBI taxonomy): domain Bacteria; phylum Candidatus Eiseniibacteriota; species Candidatus Eiseniibacteriota bacterium. The sequence continues at coordinate 13,056 of VGIW01000037.1, forward strand.
GACTCCCGAGGGGAGCGGCTTCCCTTCTCGGTCCGTCCCGCTCCAGACCACCTCGTGCTCCCCGGCGGCGACGGCGTCGTTGAAGAGCGTGTCCACGAGCGCGCCCCTCGCGTCGTACAGGCGGATGCGGAGGTTGGTCGCGATCCTTACCTGCACGGAGAAGGAGACCGTCGGGTTGAAAGGATTCGGCGACGCGCGGAGCTCGAGGGTCTTCTCCGCGGGGGGCAGCTTCCCGCCCCAGCGGACGAGATCGTCCTGGTTCCGGACCGAGGTCACGAGGTACAGAGCGTCCTCCGCCTGGACGAGGCCCCATCCATAGGCGGTGTCTGGGGATTCGGACCGGGTCGCCGTGGTCTTCAGCGCCGCGATGACCGCGTAGGGCGTGAGGAACGGGTTCCCCTGCAACACGAGCGTTGCCGCGCCGGCCAGGAGAGGGTTTGAGCAGGACGTTCCGTGGCACGTGGAATACGTCTGGTCGTCATACGGATCCGCCGAGTGGGCGTACACGCCCTGCGCGACGAGCTCCGGCTTCACTCGGCCGTCGAAGGTCGGCCCCCGCGAGCTGAAGGAGGCGATCACGGTGTCGCTCCAAACCGCTCCGACCGCGACGATCGTGTCGGCGTCGGCGGGGGCGGTCACGTAGCGCCAATCGGAGCTCCCCTCGTTCCCCGCCGACGTGCAGACGAGGATTCCGTTCCACGCGGCGAGGTCGGCGGCGATTGTGGTTGTCGCGGTGTTCCCGTCCATATCTTGATATGTGTACCAATCGCTGTATCCGAGACTGCTCGAGGCGACGTCCGCCCCCATGCTGTCCGCCCACTCGATCCCCTCGACCCACCAATCCTCCTCGATCGGCTGCTCTTGGCTCGTGTCTTCGGTCTTGGCGAGAAGGAACTCCGCCCCGTATGCCGAACCGATCAGGCTCCCCGGCTTGTAGCCGGCGATGAGGGAGAGAATCTTTGTGCCGTGGGCGAACTGCCCCGGCGGATCGCCCGGCTCCTCGGAGGTGTTGCCGTCGTCGTTGATGAAATCGCGCTCGGCGATCACGACCACGTTCTGCAGCGACTCGTGCGTTCTCTTGAAGCCGGTGTCGAGGAGGCACACGCGCATCCCCGTGCCGTCGTATCCCTCGTCGTGCAGAGGGGGGATCTGCATCATCTCAAGCTGTCCGAGGGAAGGGCCGTAGTCGAGCGAGTAGGCTCGCTTCGCCGCCGCCTCTGCCGGCCGGGGCCGGTCCGGAGCGACCTCGGCGCGCGAGAACGCGCGCACCGGCTCGATCGACCGAACGAACGGAAGCTCTGCGATCGCGCGGAGAACGGGGAGAGGAGCCGACACGCTCACGCCGTTGAGATAGCGAGAGAGCGCGCGCTTATTCGCGCCGAGCGCGAGCACTTGGTCGACGTATTCCTGGTGGACCGGAAGGTCGTGGAAGCCGACGATTTCGGCGCGCCCCATCTTCTGGCGCCGCACCATGCTCCGCGCGTCCAGGCGCATCGCGAAGCGGGATGCGGCGATCCGAAACATCGCCTCGTCGGGGATCGCTTTATCCGTGAAGAAAACCCATGCCTTCCGGTCGCCCTCGGCGGTCTTCGGGGCCCGATCGAGACGCGAAGAGAGAACCTCCCCTTCGCGGGGCTGCGGGCTCCAAGGATCCGTCGCGCCGGCCGCCGGCGCGGCGAGGGACGCGAACAGCGCGAGCGGGGCGAGAATCGCGAGAGTGTTTCGAGTGTTCATGCGCGCCGTCCTCTTCCCGGAGACGGGATCGGTTCGTGGGAAAGGGGGAACTCGTTCGACGGATTGATGATACCACGAGCCCTCTCCCCGGGCAACCGGGTCCTTCCGGCGGCCGGCGAACTTCCCGCTGGGCGGCGCGCGTCTCATCGGCGATGCTTGACACGGCCGGACGCTTTTGAGAGATGCTCGTGTCCGGCGAGCGTTCGAGAGGAGCCAATGGGCGATCGGCAAGAGAAGAAGGAAGGTCCGCGCCTCGCGATTCAAGACGGGCGGATCCCGATCCGATCGGGAGAGGCGCGCCTTCGCGTCGCGGCGGTCGGGGACCTCATCCTGAGCGACGATGTCGCCTCGGTCCTCGAGCGGAGTGGAACGATCGACCCGTTCCGGCCCGTGAGGCCTCTTCTCTCGCGAGCGGATCTTCTCTTCGGGAACCTCGAGTACCCGCTGACGAGGACCGGCTCCAGGCATCCGCTCGTGAGGCACCGGACGAGGAAGGGACCGCCCGAAATGGCGGACCTTCTCGCGAAGGCCGGCTTCTCCGTTCTCGGTCTCGCGAACAACCACATCCTCGATTGCTTGGTCGAGGGGCTCGCGGACACCGTGCGCACGCTCGCCGCGCGGGGGATCCGGGCGGTCGGGGCCGGCTCGTCTCTCGCGCTCGCCCGCTCGCCCGCGGTGATCGAAAAGAACGGGCTCCGCCTCGGGTTCCTCGCGTACACCTTCCCCCACTATCAGATCGCGACCGACTCGATCCCCGGATGCGCGCCGGCCGATCCGGATCTCATGCGCGAGGACGTCCGCGCTCTCCGGGCGCGCGTCGATCACGCGATCGTCTCGATTCACGCGAATCCGGACGCGGGAACCGATTTCTTCTTCTATCCATCGTTGAGACAGCAACGGATCGCCCGTTCTCTCGTCGAGGAGGGAGCCTCCGCCGTTCTCTGCCATCATGTGCACGCGGTGCAGGGGATCGAGATCGATCGGGGCGCGGTGATCGCCCACGGGCTCGGAAGCTTCCTCGTTCCGATCGGGGATTCGTACCTGCGCTCGGCTCCCTCCCCCTACGCGGAGCGGATCGGAGAGGGGATGATCGTGTTCCTCGAGTTCGGACGGGAGGGACTCCTGTCGCTCACGATCGAGCCGACGGTGATCGAGGAGAATCTCTCGGTTCGCCCGTCCCTCGGGGAAGAGCGCGCGGAGTTTTTCCGGCACCTCTCCGCGATCAGCGCGCCCCTCTCCGACGAGCGGGAGCTCTCCCGCCGGGCGCCGGACCGCTCGCTTCGCGCGAAGGCAGGACGCGCGCTCGCGAAGACGAAGCGGATCGGGCTCGCTTCGTTTCTCCGCGAGATCGCGGGGGACGGGGGCGATCGGATCGATCGCCTCCTCTTCGAGCCGGGACGGGAGCGCGCGTTTCGCGAGAAGCTCCGCCGGAGCCCGCTTCGCATCGAGCCGAACCCGCCTCTCGCGTCCGACGGTCGATCGACAGCGGAGAAGACGCGCCGGAGACGGGACGCCGATGTCCGGTAACGAAGCGCGCCGCGTTCTCATCCTGATGGACGATCTCGGCGGCGGAACCGGGAACCACGTTCTCTCGATGGCCCGCCGGTGGGACCGCTCCCTCTGGAGGGTCGAGATCGCGAGCCCTCGGCCGGTCACCGCGCGGGAGGCGCCCGACATCGAGATCCGCGAGCTTCCTTCCCTCGGCCGGCGCGATTTCTATCCGCTCGCGCAGATCGCGCGCTTCGCGCAGGTTCGGAGTTTGGCTCTCGACCGCCGGCCCGCGATCGTGCACGCCTACTTCTTCTGGTCGATTCTTTATGCACGAATGTTGAAGAAGCTCGGCGTCGTTCGGCGCCTCATCGAGAACCGCGAGGACCACGGTTTCAACTGGGGGCGGCACGAGTACGCGCTGCTTCGCCTGACCCGCTCGGCGCCGGACCGAGTGATCTGCGTCTCCGATTCGGTGCGGCGGACCGTCTTGAAGAGGGAGCGTCTCGACCCGGAGCGGACGGTCGTTGTTTGGAACGGGATCGAGCCGGCGCCGGAGGGCGCGCGGGATCTCGATCTTCGCCGCGCGCTCGGTTTCGGGGCGGAGGACTTGGTCGTCGGGATGGTCGCCAACCTGAACCGCCCGATCAAGGGAGTCGGCTACTTCATCGACGCGATCCCCGCGATTCTCCGCGAGGTCCCCGAGGCCCGTTTCCTCATCTTGGGAAGAGGAGAGGGAGAGGGGCCGCTTCGCGCGCGCGCGCGTTTCCTCGGCGTGGAAGAGCGCGTCGTCTTCGCGGGGTTCCGCAAGGAGATCGAGCGTTTCTATCGAGCGATGGACGTCTCGGTGCTGACCTCGCTCTCCGAGGGCCTTTCCCTCACGCTTCTCGAGTCGATGGGGCACGGGCTTCCGGTGGTGGTGACGCGCGTGGGGGGAAATCCGGAGGTCGTGTTCGACGGAGAGACCGGTTTTCTCGTCCCTCCGAGAGACGCGAATCTCTTCGCCGAGCGCGTGGTCCGGCTTCTTCGGGATCCGGACCTCCGCGCGCGAATGGGACGCGCCGGCCGCGCGCGGGTCGAGACCCACTTCGCTCTCCGCGACGCCGCCCGGCGCTACATCGAGATCTACGAGGGTCTGGTCGAGGGCTCGCCGCAGAAGGGAGAGCCCTCGACCGATTCGTGATTCGCTTGCCCTACGGCACGCACACGTCTCCGCTCGCGTTGCCGGCGAACGTGTTTGCGGCATCGAGTGCCGCCGCGTCGGGTTCCTCCACCTCCAATTGGATCCCGCACCCCGAGCTGTAGCGGAACGTGCAGTTCTCGACCTGGGGGTTCGAATAGTAGATCCAGAGATTCCCGACGTTCCCGTCGCCGCCATACTCGAAGATGCAGTGCGTCAGACGGCACTGCGCATCGACCGACTCGCCCGCGATCCAGAGCTGTCTCCAGTCGCCGCTGCTCGGGCTCGCGGCCGCGCTCGTGAACGTGATCGGGTTCGTGCTCGTTCCCTCGGCGATGATCCCCGCCTGGACCGTGTACCCGATCGTCATCTCCGCGTTCGCCTCGAACTCGATCGTCGTTCCCGCTTCGATCGTGAGGATGATCGGCGTCGTCGTGCTCCCCACCCAGACGTTGCTGTTCTCAGTGACGCGATACGGAACCCCCTGGTCCCGCCACGTCGCGCTCGTTTCCACCCCTCCGTAGTACACCTCGATCGCGTCGAAGCCGCTTGCGTTCCCCGTGTAGTCATTGCCGGTGCCGAGATGGCGCACGTACTCGGGGTCGGTCGCCAGCGGATAACCCGCGCACTCGGTGATCGTGTTGTTGTTGAACTGCTCGACGTGGCCCGCACGCTCGTAGAAGATCCCGCGGCCCGCGCTCCGGCGGATCGTGCAGTGGTCCATCTTGAGAGCGGCGCCCCAGTCGATCAGGATCGCTTGGCCCTCGGCGCCGGCGTATTCGATCGTGCAATAGCTGAGGCGCGTGCTCGACGTGGTCCCATCGAAGAAGCCGAATCCGTCCCAATCGCCGCGAGCCGGAGGCGATTCGTTCGAGGTGAAGGTGATCGTGGTGTCCGCCTTGCCGACGGCCACGATCGTTCCTGCGGTCGTCCAACCGCAGCCGATCGAGGCTCCGGAATCGAACTTCACGATACAACCCGGCTTGATCGTGAGCGAGCCGCCCTCCCAAACGGCGATATCCTGGGTCACGATGTGCGGGTTGCCGGATGGCCACCAGGTCTCGTTCGTGGTGATGTTCTCCGAATGGTAGGTCGGACCTCCCCCGGTCGAGGAGATCGTGACGGAGATCGTGTCGGACGCGTCGTTCCCCGAAGTGTCCACGGCGCGCGCGCGGATCGTGTGCGCGCTTCCCGCCGCGAGCCCGCTCGCGTTCCATGTGTGCTCGTAGACGTTCGCGACGGCCGATGCGTCCTCGCCGATCTTCGTTCCGTCGACGTGGAACTCCACTTTCGCGACCCCTTCGTCGTCCGTCGCCGTCGCGCGGATGGAGACATTCCCGGACGGGACCGAGGCGTTGTGGGTCGGTTGGAGGATCGTGACCGTCGGGGCGGTGGTGTCCGGCTCGTTCGTGCTGTCCCCTCCGCACGAGAGAAAGACAAGGAACAGGGGGATCGACAAGGCGACTGCCTTGCGCATGGCGATGACTCCTTTCCTTCGCCTTGTGGTCGGGCGACGCCCGGTCCGGCGCCTGCCGGGACGGCCGCCGGGCGTTCTCGCTGGAAGCGATACGGGGAAAGCGTAAGGGTGAGCGCTCGCGAACGCAAGCACAGCGGCGCGCGGTAAGCCCCCGTGGGACGACGTAAGCTACGCTCTTCGGCGTGAGCGGATCTTCTGGAGGAAGACGAGATAGTCGTCGGGGGTGTCGAGGTCGAACAGGATGCCGTCGTCGTCGACGGGAACCTCGCGCACGCGCCCCGGGTCGCGGAGGAGGACGGTGCGGCCCATCGCGCCGGAAGGGAGGGGGAGGAGCTCCGGAACGACTGATCGATCAACGAGATACGGCCGCCCGCCCGTTCCCTCGAAGGTCGGGATGAAGATGGTTCTCCCCTCTCCCTCCTCGTGGTAGGCGAAGAGGAGGCTCCGGATCGTCGAGGAGCGGACGAGCGCGAGGTCGACCGGGATGAGGACCGCCGCGCGGACATCGCCGGGGAGCGAGCGGAGGCCGGCTTGGAGAGATGTGAGCTGGCCTTCTGGGTAGCGGTCGTTCCAGACGATCGCGGCGCCCCGCCTTCGGGCGGCCGCGGCGATCTCTCCCCCGCGGTGCCCGACGACGACGTGAACTGGCGCGAGCCCGGCCTTCGCGCACGCGTCGATCACTCGATCGAGACAAGTCGTGTTCCCGAGCGGGAGGAGCGCCTTGGGCCTCCCGATCCGGCTTGAGTATCCGGCCGTGAGGACGATCGCGGCGACGGATCCCTGTCCGAATGGCTGCGTTTCGGTCATGGCGTTCCCCGCCCGCAGAATAGCACGGGGGGCGTCCGCCGGGCCTCTTCGCGCGCGGCGGTTGCCGAGGAGCGGCCGGGATGGTAGCCTGACTTCCCCCCGGGCGCCTCGCGAAAGCGCGTGTCTTTTGGGGCGGGCGGGCGACCGTGGCTCGGAGCGAGGAGAGAATGGTGACCCAGGCGTATCTCACACGCAAGGAACGTTTTGCGGCGGCGCACCACTACGGTGTCCCCCGGCTTCCCCGCGAGGAGGCGGAGGGGCTCTTCGGGACGACCGCGGTTCACGGCCACAACTACGTCTTGGAAACGACGATCCGGGGGCCGGTCGACCCTCGAACCGGGATGGTCGAGAACCTCGTCACGGTGAAGGAGATCATTCGGCAGCGCGTGCTCGCCGACCTCGACCAGCGCTTCCTGAACGAGCACGTGGATCGTTTTCGAGAGGAGCCGCCGACTCTCGAAAACATCTCGGCGCTCATCTGGGAGCGCCTCGAGCCGGCTTTCACGGAGGGGAAGCTCTGGCGGATCCGGCTCTACGAGGACGAGACTCTTTTCGTCGATCGCGTGGAAGGGAGGAGCGAGGTGTTTCTGACGAGGGTGTTCGAGTTCTCTGCGTCGCACCGGCTCCACGAGCCGGGGCTTTCGGACGATCGGAACCGCGAGATCTTCGGGAAATGCAACAACCCGCACGGTCACGGGCACAACTACGTGGTCGAGGTGACGGTGGGAGGGGCGGTCGATCCGCGGACGGGGACGGTGGGGAACCTCGTCGAGATCGATTGTGTCGTGAACGATCTCGTGATCGAATATCTCGATCACAAGCATCTGAACTCGGACGTCGAGGAGTTTCGGGATCTGAACCCGACGGCGGAGAACATCGCGCGGGTGATTTGGGATCGGCTCGGGGAGAACGTCGGCGGCGCGAAGCTGCACCGGATCCGTTTGTACGAGACCGCGCGGAACATCGCGGACTATTACGGGCCAAAGGGGTAGGCGCGCGCGTGGTGACGGCGGCGAGCTGTCGGAGCGGCGGGCTCCGCATTCCTCCGGGGGCACGCCTCCGAGCGCTTCCGCGCTCTCGGCTCTGCTCGCTCGGCCACCAACGAGGGTCGGCCGCCGGCCTCCCCTCGTCGGTTCCGGCCTCGTCGAGAAGGCCCCCGGAGGAATGCGGAGCCTGCCGCCCGAGGACCGCTTGCGTGCGACCGAGCGGGTCCCGTCCATCGGAAGGAAGGAGTCCTTCTTGACCGAGATCCGAGTCCGTTTCGCGCCGAGCCCGACCGGATACCTTCATGTCGGCGGGGCGAGAACGGCCCTCTTCAACTGGCTCTTCGCGAGGAAGCGGGGCGGCGTCTTCGTTCTTCGGATCGAGGACACGGACCGCGAGCGCTCGTCGGAAGAGATGGTCGCGACGATCGTGGACGGGCTCCGATGGCTCGGGCTCGACTGGGACGAGGGGCCGTACTTCCAGGGGGAGAGGGTGGACGCGCACAGGGAGTGCGCGCGCCGTCTTCTCGACGCGAACCGCGCCTATCGCTGCTTCTGCTCGGCGGAGGAGCTGGATGCGGCGAGGAAGCAGGCGATCGCGGAGAAGCGGTCGGGGGCGGTGCGCTGCGCGTGCCGCGCGATGGATCCCGAGGAGGCGAAGAGACGCGGGGCGTCGGAGCCGTTCGCGATTCGCTTCCGGACGCCCGAGGGGGAGACGGTCGCGTTCGACGACATCGTGTACAAGGCGACGTCGAAAGGGACGGACGACATCGAGGACTTCGTTCTTCTTCGTTCCGACCGCTCGCCGACCTACCACCTCAGCGTGGTCGCGGACGACGCCGAGATGCGGATCACGCACGTCATTCGCGGGCAGGACCATCTCTCGAACACCCCCAAGCAGATCCTTCTTCATCGCGCGCTCGGGAACCCGGTCCCCGTCTTCGGGCACCTTCCTCTTCTTCTCGCGCCGAACAAGGCGAAGCTCTCGAAGCGGACGCACGGCGAGGTGGTGAGCCTCACGTTCTATCGGGACCGCGGCTTCGTGCCGGACGCGTTCGTGAACTTCCTCGCGCTTCTCGGCTGGTCGCCGGGGGGAGACCGCGAGAGGCTCTCGCGCGCGGAGCTCGTCGAGCACTTCGATCTTTCACGCGTGAACCTGTCGAACGCGGTCTTCAACTTCGCCCTGGGGGACGAGCGGAACTGGACCGATCCGAAGGCGATCGCGCTGAACGCAGAGTACATCGCCTCGATGTCGCTGGGCGAGCTTCTTCCGATCGTGCGGCCGTTTCTCGAGCGCGCATCTCTCTGGAGGGACGAGTTCGAGGGAGAACGCGCCGGGTGGTTCCGCCGGACGATCGATCTTCTTCGCGAGAGATGCCGGACGCTCGCCGACTTCGCGGAGCGCGGGCGGCCGTACTTCTCAGACGCCTTCGAGATGGAAGAGAAGGCGCTCGAGAAGAACCTGCGCGGCAAGGCGGAGGAGATTCGCGGGCGGCTCGCGGCGCTCGCGGACCGCCTGGCGGCGGTCGAGCCGTGGGAGGCGGCGGCGATCGAGCCGATCGTGCGTGCGTTCGCCGAGGAGAACGCCCTCAAGATCGGGACGCTCATGAACGCGGCGCGCGCGGCGCTCACCGGAACGAACGTCGGCCCGAGCATCTTCGATGTGTTCGAGATCGTGGGGAGGGAGCGCGCCGCCGCGCGGCTTCGAGCGGCGGAAGAGCTGCTCTAGCATGCCGAGCTCCCGTCCGAAAAGCGGTTCGGGGCGAGCGGTTGACCGTCCCCCGCCGCTCCGCTAAAATACCAGATCAAGCTGGGATGTCGTCCAACGGTAGGACACGCGGCTCTGGACCGCGGTATCGGGGTTCGAATCCCTGCATCCCAGCCACTTCTCACCCGCGATTTCGATCCGGTTCCTGCTGCGGCTTCGGGGCGCGGGCTCCGAGGCCGCTCTTCCTTCGCCGGCATCCTCATCGTAGCGAGGGCTACGATTCCGGGTGCCGGCTCGTCCAAAGCGTCCTCTCGCCTCGCGCCCCGAACCCTCGCGACGAAACCGGATCGAAACCGCGGGTGATGGCGGAGAAACAAGAACCGGAGCGCACCGAAGCCCCAGTTCCCCGCTTTCTCCTCCTTCCGGTCTCCTGTAGAGTCAGGGCATGAAGTCCGAGGAATCGTCCCAGGCTCCCGGCGAGATCGACTCCGAAGGGGCGTTCAGTCCCGAGAGGGTCGATCTTACGCTGATTCGGTGGATGCTTCGCCTGACGCCGGCGGAGCGCCTGCGGGTCTTGCAGAAGAACGTCCGATCGATCGTGAGGTTGCGCGCTCGTGCACGCCGAGCCTGATTTCCTCGATCTTCTTCGTGGTTCCTAACATCCCGGCGGTCCAATCGCGCCCCTTGATCTCTTCCGTGAGAAGAGCGGGGGAGAGCCGAGCGAAGACGGGCCTCCATCCCCCCAGCCGCATTCTCATGAGATCCCTTCTCCCTGCTCGCCCCACCGGAACCCCGCCCCGTCGAACCTCGCGCGCCGCGGCGGAATAGGCCCGCAAGATGTTGCTGGGCAATCGATTGCTGCCTCTCTTGCAAGCGGGGCGGCGGGCCGATCCTTCGATTGAGGTGAAAAGCGGGTCCGGCTTGATTCGGGGGCCCCTCGCGGGCAGCATTTCGCTCAGAAACAGGCGGGAGGCGAACGTGGCGAGGCGCGTGTCCCCCCCGGCGGTTCACGTGGTTCGGATCCACTACCGCCATTGGGGGAACTATTCAGGGTTCAATCAGTTTGCCCGCTTCCTCGATCGGGAGCGTGTTCGCTTGAGCGTTCAACGAGTGCCGCTTCATCCGAACGAGCCGAGGTGGCTCGATCGTCTTTCCAAGCGAATCGCGGAGAAGCTCGCCGGCGGGCGGTGCGTCACCTGGTACACATCGCTCGACGTGGCCGCCGACGCGCTCATCTTCGCGCGCGCCCTCATGATCGGAACCGACGTGATTCACTACCTGGACGGGGATCACTCGATCGGTTTTCTTCCCGATCTTCTCAGGCGCGCGCGCTCTCTTCGCAGGAGGCCGCGCGTCGTGGCGACATTCCATCAGCCGCCCGATTGGCTCGCCGACATCGTGCGCGAGGAGAACCTCCGCTCGGTCGATCGGGTCACCGTGGTCTCCCGCGACCAGCAAGAGTTCTTCGAGCGTCTCGCTCCGCGTGTCCCCGTCTCGTGGATCCCTCACGGGATCGACGTCGATTTCTTCCACCCGCCGTCCCCCGGGACGAAACGGCCCGGCTTCCGCTGCATCACGGTCGGGTCGTGGTTCCGCGACTACGCGATCGTTCTTCAGCTCGCGGAACGGATGCGCCGCTTCTCGGACATCGAGTTCCATCTCGTCTCTTCCGGAATCCGGGGAGAGGTTCCCGGGAACGTCGTTCTCCATCGAGGAGTGGACGACGCGACGCTTCGACGCCTCTACCAAGAGGCGAGCGCGCTCCTTCTTCCTCTCAAGAACGCGACTGCGAACAACGCGCTTCTCGAGGGGATCGCCTGCGGGCTCCCGGTGATCGTCACCGATCTTTCCGCGATCCGCGACTACGTGCCGGGGGAGGAGGCGATCCGGATTCCGGGGAACGCGCTCGAGGAGTTCGAGTCCGCGATCCTTCGTCTCCGGGACGAGCCCGATACGCGCGCGCGGCTCTCTCGCCTCGCGCGGGAACGAGCGCTCACGTTCGGATGGGGACGCATCGCTCCTCGAATCGAGGATCTCTACCGCGACGTGTGCGACGCGTCGCCGGCAGAAAGGGCGGAGGCATCGTGAGACGAAACGCGCGCGAGCATCGAGGGAGGACGGACGAGCGGTGAGAACGAGGCTCTATCGTTGGATTCGCGGACGGACGAACCGCGCGGGCCGCGATTCTCTCACGGTCTTCAACTTCCACGGGGTCGTCGCCGATCCGCTCCCCGTTCCCGATCTCGGCTTCATGAACCGGGAGACGTTTCTCGCGCATCTCGAGGCGATCCGCCGCTTGTATCAAATCGTCGGCCTTCGCGAAGGGATCGAGGATATCGCGCGGGGTGATCTCAGGGGTCCGGCGGCGGCCGTCACCTTCGACGACGGGCTCGCGAACTTCTACGAGGTCGCGTATCCGATCTTGGACGACTTCGGCATCCCGGCGGTCTGCTTTCTCGTCACAGGTCTCGTCGGAACCGAGGAGACGCTCTGGTATTGCCGCGTGCACAAGGCGATCGCGGAAACCTCCCGCCCGTCCTTCCTCTGGCGCGGGGCCTTGATCGATCTTTCAAACTCCCGGCGGCGCGCGCAGGCTTCCGCTTTCCTTCAAAACGCGCTCAAGAGAATGCCCCCGCGGGAGCTTCGCGCCGCGGTCCGGGAGATCGCGCGCTCTCTCTCGGTCGATCCCGACGCGCCGATCCTCCCGGGCTCTCCGTATCGAGTCCTGTCGAGTTCCGAGATTTGCCGGATGGTCGATGCGGGGCTCGTCGAGTTCGGTTCGCACACGCGCACGCATCCGATTCTCAGCCTCCTTTCTCCCGAGGAACAACGGGAGGAGATCATCGAGTCCGCGGTCGCGCTCCGCAAGCTGACCGGCCGGCCGGCCGATCTCTTCGCGTATCCGAACGGGCGGAAGGAGGACTACGATGCGGCTTCGCTGGCGGCCCTTCGGGAAACGGGGGTGCGCGTCGCCGTGACCACCGCGCGCGGCCGCTTTCGCAGGAACACGCCGCCGCTCGAGATCCCCCGCTTCTGGGTGGGCGAGGAGACGCGCGCATGGGAGATCGCGCCGTGACGATTCGCCGCGTCTTTCTGGCCCAATGGTGGTTCGCCGACGCGGGCGGGATGGAGCAGCACACGGCGAACCTCGCCTCCGCGCTGAAGCGGAAGGGGATCGAGGTCGTCGTGTTCAGCCAGATGCCGATGCGGCGCGGGAGCCATTACGGCCGGCAGCTTAGACGTGAAGGGATCCGCGTGGTCGCGCCGCCGGGATGGCTTCGCGGCGCGGCTCTTTCGAAGCAGGCGCGAAAGACCGTTCGCCGCGCTCTCTGGGGGTTGCTTTCTCCCCTGATCGCCGCGGAACGCCTCTCGTGGAAGGTGCGCGGGTATCCCGGCTCGAAGCGCGATATGGTCGATGTCGTGAACGAGATCGTCTTTTGCGATTACTCGCGCCGGCTCGCGCGCGGGATGCTCGATCGGCATCAACGGCGTCGCCCCGCGGATCTCATCCACGTTCATGGGTTCCGGCTCGATCACGCGTGGGCTCTTCGTTGGGCGCGCGAGCGAGGAGTCCCCTCGGTCTACACCGAGCACGGGACGATCACCGACTGGGGCTCGCTCTGGGAAGACGACGCGCCGGAAAACCTTCTCCTCGCCGACGTGATCACCTGCGTTTCCGAGCGTTCGAGGGAGAGCCTCTACGACTTCATCCCGAGGAGCGTGCCGGTCGAGATCATCCCGCACATCGTGGGCGGGCTCGGCGAGGCGGGCGCGCGCCGGAAAGCGGCCCCGCATCCCTCGCCGAGCTCGACGGTCCGCATCACGTGCTTCGGGCGGCTCCAAGCGGAAAAGGGAGCCGAGCCTCTCGTTCGCGCGATGCGGGAGGTCGTCGACCGCGAGCCGCGGGCTCTTCTCATCCTCGCCGGGAACGGGCCGGATCGGGAAAAGCTGAAGGCGCTCGCGAGCGAGCTCGGTCTTGAGAGCCGTGTGCGCTTTCTCGGGGGCTTCGCTCCGAGCGAGCTCGAGGAGCTGATGGCGGACACGGACATCGTCGTTCTCCCCTCGCTCACCGAGGGCCTTCCCATTACGCTCTCCGAGGCGATGGCTTTCGCCAAGCCGATCGTCGCCACGCGGGTCGGCGGGATTCCGGAGAGAATCCGCCACGAGGCGAACGGTCTTCTCGTGGAGCCGGGCGATCCCGCCGCCCTCGCGCGGGGGATCTTGCGCTTCGCCCGCGACGAATCGCTTCGCGAGCGCCTCGGAGCCGCGGCGCGCCGCGACTACGAGGCGAACGGACTCCGCGCCGATCATGCGCTCGAGGCCGTGCTCGATCTTTACGCGGCGGCCGCGGAGAGGCGGAGCTCGCGAGGGAAGGAAGCCTCCCGATGAGGATTCTCAGCATCACGAACCTCACGCCTCTTCCCGCGAACTCGGGAGCGCGGCTCCGCGTCTTCAACATCCTGCGGCGGATCGCCGAGCGCCACGAGATTCATCTCGCGTGTCATCTTTGGGACCCGGAAGAGGAAGCGGTCGTCGCCGAGCTCGAAAAGCACTTCACCCGCGTCACGGGAGGGCGCGTGCACCGGAGGCCGTGCGTTCGCTTGCTACCCGAAATGTTGCGGTGTCTTGGGAAAGGGCGTCCCCCGGAGCTCGCTCTCTGGCGGTCGCCGGAGCTCACCGCAGGGATTCGGAGAATGGTCTCGGAGACGCGCTTCGACATCGTCCACGCGGAGGAGTACTTCATGGCGCCGTACCTGGACCTCCTTCCGCGGGGATATCCGGCGAAACGGGCCGTGACCTTCCACAACATCGGCTTCGATCAACGGCGGACCTTCCCCGGAATCACCGGAAACCCCTTTCTCAAAGCGTGGTACGCCTGCAACGCCCGGCTCCTGGAGTCCTGGGAACCCCGTCTCGGCGCGAGCGCGGATCTCTGCATCACGGTCTCGGAGCGGGACCGCCGCTTTCTGCTCAAGAAGAACCCAGCCTTGAAGATTGAAGTGATCCCGAACGGAGCCG
>VGIW01000038.1 GCA_016867715.1 Candidatus Eisenbacteria bacterium
ACGAAGAGCCCGACGTGCCCGCACCGCAGGAGCCAGGCTTCGTTGAAGGAACCGTACCGGAACCAGAACTGGATCGCATACCTTTGCTCGAGATCCAGGAAGGGCATCGGCTCCGCGAAGAGCGGGCGCGAGGTCGCGGTCGCGCCGTGTCCCGCAGTCTGGGATCCTATGATGCGAAGGCTCCAGGAACCGCCGTGCGCTTGGGTTCCGTCGAGACCGATGCTCGCGCTGCCGGACTGCGTTCTCGTCCAATCGGAGATGTCGGCATCCTCAAAATCGTCGTTCCAGTCCCAGTACGGCAGGATGCTGATCGTGTCCGTCGCAATCGCGCTGTAGAGCCCCCGGGAGTTCCGGGCACGAACCTCGATCCCGTATCGACCCGCGGGGGCGAGCGCCAGCGCGAAGCCGAACCCCTCGTCGGCTTCATCCCAGTTCCCGTCCGAAGGCGAGGCGTTCTGCCAAGCCCCCCCGTCCACCCGGTACTCCACGGAAGAGACGCTGTTCACCGAGATGTCGTGCCCAGGGCACCACCAGCCCGGATTCACGTTCGGCTCGACCTCGGGGATCACGCTCCCCGTGAAGATCGGGGTCGGGTCGCACGTCATCGTGTCCTCCGGCTCGTCCAATGTGAGAAGCGGCGGGTGGTCGACGATGTCCGGGATCGAGTCGCCGTCCGTGTCCCGCCAGCCGATCTGCCCGCGCGTGAAGGGACAGACGTGTCCCTCCGTGAATTCGACCCTATTGTTGTTCCGCATGATGCAGAGTTCGGAAGTTCCGCCGCCGTTTTCGCAGTTGCCGTTCGCCACATTGAGATACCCTGTCGTCTCCGTATCGGTGCAGCCGGAAGACGCGTACTCGTCGAGCGCGTAGAACGTGTGCCCGGTCTCGTGCGCGGTGAGGTAGTCCGTGTTCCCATAGGTCCAGCCGCCGTTGTCCGACGTCATGACGAGGTACGGTCCGCCGAGATACGAATAGTCGAACCACCCATCGGAAAAGCACCCGTCGGCGTCGACGTTCGAGTTCACGAAGAAGACCGTGTTGAGCCAGGCGTCGGCGCTCGTGGGACTACGATTGTTGTTGAAGTTCCTCACCTTGTCGAAGTGGTTCTCCCCCGCGTAGCCGAGGCTGTCCATGACGTCGTCGACCCAAGTGACGTCGAAGTTGTGAGGACGCGTGATCGGCTCCCACGGCGTCGGGACGGTCCACTCGACGGATGTGATGAGGATCATGCGGGCCGGAGCGTAGCGGGCGAACCACCATTCGATGCCCTCTGTGCATTCTGCGACCCGGAATTCCTTCATGCTCAAGGTCCAGTTCTCCGTGTTTGGGTCGAGGACTCCGTTCGATTCCGGAAAGACGATGTAAACGTGATACGCGCCGTGCTGGCTGCCGAGGCCGTCGAGAATCATGTACTCGCTCATGTCCTCGTCGTTCGCGCCGTACCCCTTCTTTCCGATTCCGTCGGCGCTCCTCCGGTATTCCTCCGGGACGGGAATGCCACACGCGTAGTCCCTTCGCGCACCCCCTTCCGGCTCGTGAGCGACGGGGTGGTTCGCCAGCCCCATGTAGATGTCGTTCCACACGCGGATCGCAACGCTCTGCTCCCGAGTCAACTCGCCGTAGCGCGCACGGTCGACCGGACCGAAGGAGACGCCGATCACATCTTGCCTCGTCGCGATGCGCGCCGCCGCCTCGCGGGAGAGAAAAGCCGTCATCGACGAGGGGAGGAGAACCGATGCGACCCTTCCCCCCTCCGCCTCCACGGCCCGCCATACGCTCTCGCATTCCTCGACCGTGGCCGTCGAAAGGAGCACGAAGGCGCGCTCACCCTCCGGGGCGCTGCGGGGAGGAAGAAACGCGGCGGCCGGAGATGCCGCCAGCACGATGAGAAGAGAGACGATGAGGCGAGCAAGGGAGAGGGACTCCCTCGCCCGCGCGGCTCGTGAACCACGATTCTGCACGGTCCGGCTCCTTTCTCGGGATTCCGGGGACGAGGAAGGGAAGGACGGCAAGGCCCGTTCCGACATGCGGAACCTCTGCGCGGAGCGACCGGCCCGCGTGCCGGGCAGTCCGCATCCGACCGGGCGGGCCCGAAGACAAGAACATGCCGAAAGCGTGGGTAGTCGAGGCGAGCGCAAGGCCGGGGATCGCTCTCCCCGAAAACCTCTTCGCTTCGCCGATCAGGATAGCTCCTCCGCAGGATGGTAACCAGGGGGGACGCATGTCCCCCCATCAACCTCTCGCGAAACGAACGGAACAACGTCCCCGACCCGAACTCGCCGCGATCGGCGCGCCCTCGGGCCGTGATCCCCTAAGTGATTTAATCACTTCGAGTTCTGGCGACGCCTCCGCTGTCCGCGCGCTCCCGCTTTCTCCCTTGATTGAGCTGCCTTTCGCCTGTAATAATAACTAAGCAGAACGCACGGCTCTCGGGGGAGGATCGCCATGGAAGCCTGGAAGGAATTCGGTCTGAACCCGGTGACGCACTCCGCGGCGCACCACCTCGTGGCGATCGAGGGGCTCGTCGAGGAGTTCGGCTACGCGCGCGTCACGGACGTGGCGGAGAGGCTCGCCATCACGAGAGGGAGCGCGTCGATCACGATCAAGAGCCTCCGGCAGCGCGGGCTCGTCGCAACCGACCCGCGCGGTTTTCTCCATCTGACGCAGGAAGGTCTTCGCATCGTGCGCGGCGTTCGCGCCAGAAACTCCGTCATGCAGAAACTATTCGCGGACATCCTCGGCGTGGACGAGAAGCTCGCGTCGATCGACGCGTGCAAGATCGAGCACCTCATCAGCGGGAAGACCGTGCAGCGGATCACGCGTCTTCTCCGGTTCATGGAATCGGACCGCCCCGAGGCGAAGAAGTTCCGCGAGGCGCTCGCGCATTTCGGCGATCACTGCGGGCAAGACCCGGGCGAGTGCGCGCTCTGCCCGTACGATTGCCTCGCCATGCAGGCCGCGGAAATGCCCGAGCGAAGCGATGAGAGCAACGGCTGACGACGGGTTGAGAACGGAAGGCGCGGGATGATGGTCGAGCCAATAGAACAGTATTTCTTGCGCGACCGCCGGGGCGCGGGGCGAGGGGGTGAACCGGCGAGTTCCCGAGCGGGCCGGGCCTTGCCGATCCGGCACCGTGTCGTGGGCCCGGTCCGCTCGGGGTGTCTCTTCCGGCACCCCCTCGGCCCGGGCCCCGGCCGAAGAAACACCGGTCGAGTTTCTGTCGGATTGAGATGATGGTCGAGCGGATCCTCGTGGGGGCGATCGTGTGCGGAGCGGCGTTCTTCGTCGCGCGCGCGGTGCGCCGCTCCTGGAGCGGGAAGAGCAAGTGCGGCTGCGGCGCTCGCTGCCCCGTCGCTCGAGAAGCCGCGAGCCGAGCCTTGCGGGTGATCCGCGGGCCGCGCGCCGGAGAGAACCTCGCGCGCGGACCGAGGAGCGACCGCGCGCTCCCCGAAGTCGAGCCCCCGCCGAACCGCGCGGGTTCGTGAGGAGTTTCCTTTGCGTCTCAATGAATGCCGGCCGGGGCAGATCGGAACCATCGTCGGCACGGTGGGGAACGGGCCGCTCGTCCAGCGGCTGATGGAGATGGGCGTCATCGCGGGAGCAAGGATCCGCGTGGTCCGTCTCGCTCCTCTCGGCGATCCGATGGAGGTCGAACTCCACGGCTATCGGCTCTCCATCCGCAAAGCGGAAGCGGGAGTCGTGGAGGTCTCGATTTGAAGCCGGCGCGTGCGGCCCGCCGCGTGGCGATCATCGGAAACCCCAACACGGGGAAGACGAGCGTCTTCAACGCCCTCACGGGTCTCGCGCAGAAGGTCGGCAACTACCCGGGCGTCACGGTCGAGAAGAAGATCGGTCTCCTCGCTCCCGGAATCGAGCTCGTCGATCTTCCGGGCATGTACAGTCTCGCGGCGCACAGCCCCGACGAGCTGCTCGCCGCGCGCGTCCTTCTCGGCGAGCACGACGGGGAGCCGAGGCCCGACCTCGTCCTTGTCGTCGCGGATGCCGCGAACCTTCAGCGCAATCTCTATCTTACGACGCAGGTGATCGAGATCGGCCTCCCCGCGATCCTCGTCCTCAACATGATCGACGCGGCCGAGAGGCGCGGGATCAGCGTGAACACGAGAGCGCTCTCCCGAATCCTCGGCGTTCCGGTCATCCCGACGGTCGCTCACCGGCGTCTTGGCATCGCGGAGCTTCGCGCGGCGATTCACGACTCGGTCGGTTCGCCGCCGCCCCGTCCGTCGTGGACGCTTCCGGAGGCGATCGTGCGCGAGAGAGACGCTCTCGCGAGCCGGTTCGGCGCGAACGCGTACATCCTGATGCGCGCGCTGATCGACGAGGGGGGGCCGGTGGAACAGTTCCTCGCCTCGCGCATGGACGGCGATCTCAGGGACGCTCTCGCCGAGGCGCGCGCGCGCATCCGCGTCTCGGGACGCTCGCCCGCGGCCGAGGAGGCGGAGGCGCGCCACCGCTGGATCGCCGGCGCGCTCGAGACGACCGTGCGGCGCGAAGAGAGAAGAAAGAGCCTCAGCGAACGCATCGACAACGTCCTCGTTCACCGAGTCCTCGGGCTCCCGATCTTCATGCTCGTGATGTCGGGGGGGTTCATCTCGATCTTCATGTGGGCCGTTCCGTTCATGGACCTCATCACGGGCGCGTTCGGATTCCTCGGCGAGCTCGCGCGCCGTCTCTTCGCGGGCACGCCCCTTCAAGGAGGCGCCCTCGAAAGCCTGATCGCGGACGGCGCGCTCGCGGGGGTCGGAGGCGTGATGGTGTTTCTCCCGCAGATCGTCTTCCTCTTCTTCTTCATCGCGCTGCTCGACGATTGCGGCTACATGGCGCGCGCGGCTTTCCTAATGGACCGGATCTTTCGCGCGGTCGGTCTCTCCGGCATGAGCTTCATCCCGATGCTGAGCTCGTTCGCCTGCGCGGTTCCGGGCATTCTCGCCACGCGAACGATCGGGAACGCGCGCGATCGAATCGCGACGATCCTCATCGCGCCGTTCATGAGCTGCTCGGCGCGCATTCCGGTCTACTCCCTGATGATCGCCGCGTTCATCCCCGCGAGGATGATCGGTGGGGTTCTTCCGCTGCAAGGGCTCGTTTTCGGGGCGATGTACTTCGTCGGGATCTTCGCGGCGATTCCCGCCGCGCTGGTTCTCCGCCGAACGCTGCTCAGGGGCCCCGGATCGACGTACTTGATGGAGCTCCCGCCCTACAAGATCCCGAGCCCCCGATCGGTGGGGATCCGCATCATCGATCGAAGCCGCACGTTCGTGCGCCAGGCGGGGACGATCATCTTCGCGATGTCCATCATCGTTTGGGCGCTCGGATACTTCCCTCGGCCGCCGGAGATCGGGCGCGCGCACGAAGCGCTTCGCGCCGAAGCGCGTCTCTCGCTCGACGGCGAGGCGCGCGAGACGCGCCTTCGCGAGATCGACCGGGAGGAGGCCGGCGCCTACATGCGGAACAGCGTTCTCGGACGAGCGGGGCGCCTTCTCGAGCCGGCCGTGAAGCCTCTCGGATGGGACTGGAAGATCGGGATGGCGACGATCGCTTCGTTCCCCGCGCGCGAGGTGATCGTCTCCACGCTGAGCATCATCTACGACCTCGGCAAGGACGCGGAGGACCGGCGCGAGAAAGAGGCGCTCATCGGCAAGCTCTCCGCCGCCCGCTGGCCGGACGGCTCGCCGGTCTTCACGATCCCGGTCGCCGTCTCGGTGATGGTCTTCTTCGCCCTCTGTTGCCAGTGCGGGGCGACCCTCGCCGTGATCAAACGAGAGACGAATTCCTGGAGATGGACCGCTCTCTCGTTCGGCTACATGACGGCGATCGCCTACATCGGGGCGCTCGTCGTCTATCGCGCCGGAACCGCTCTGCTCGCCTAGATCAGGCCGCATTCCGCGCCTGAATCCCGGATTCCCCGTCCGCTGTCTTCGTCGACTCCAATCTCGAGTATGAACCGATGGGATCAGGCGCGTGTTCGCTTCTTCCCGTCCGCCAGCGAGAAGAGAACCCCAGCCGCCAGGATCGAGAGCACCACCGCGAGCACGATGGCGTGGAAGTGCTCGCCGAGAAGATGATGGAGCTTCTTCGCGACGAGCATCTTCACCCCGATGAGAACGAGCACCAGCGAGAGGGAGACCTTCAAGTAGCGGAACTTCTCGATCATTCCCGAAAGGACGAAGAAGAGCGCGCGGAGACCGAGAATCGCGAACACATTGCTGGTGAAGACGAGAAACGGATCCCCGGTGATCGCGAAGATCGCGGGGATCGAGTCGACGGCGAAGATCACGTCGCTCGTCTCCACGGTCAGGAGCGCGATCGCGAGCGGAGTGAGCATGAGCGTCCCCGGTCTCGCGCGCTCGACCACCTCGTCGCGCACATCCTCCTCGCCGGGAAGGGCCCCCTCGTGCGACCCCCTCGTGCCCGCCCTCACGAGAAAACGCTGGCCGTGGAAGCGCGACGTGACCGGAAAGAGCCGCCGCGCGAGCCGGACCGCAGCGTTCTTGTTCGGATCGACGTCCTCCGAATTCAGGAAGAGCATCTTGATCCCCGTGACGATGAGAAAGACCCCGAAGATCAAGAGGATCCAGGTGAAACGCGCGACGAGCGTCGCCCCGATCGCGATCATCACGCCGCGCAAGACGAGCGCCCCCACGATGCCCCAGAAGAGAACGCGGTGCCGGTAGATCGGAGGCACTCCGAAGAAGTTGAAGATCATCGCGATGACGAAGATGTTGTCGGCGGAGAGCGACTTCTCCACGACGAAGCCGGTGAGGTACTTGAGGGCGGCGGTCGTTCCGTTGTTCATCGCGCGATCGACCGGATCCGGCATCGTGCCGAGCCCGAACCAATGATGCTGGTAGCCGAAGTAGACGAACTTGGAGAAGAGAAGGCCGCACGCGATCCAAACCGCGGACCAGAAGAACGCCTCTCGGAGAGATACCGCGTGCGCGCGGCGATGGAACACGCCGAGATCGAGCGCGAGAAGCGCGAGGATCAGACCGATAAACCCGACCCAGAGAAGGACCATCTCGTTCACCGGGAGCGCACGTTCAGGACCGCCCGCCGGGCTTCCGTCCGTCGTGGAGGGCGCGGACCGGCGGTAGAATCGCGCACGAGAGTAGACCGACGCGAGCGGGATCGCAAGACGAAAGGGGATCGGCCCGCGCGAAGAATGCGATGCGTACCGCCCGAGCCCTACTCCCCCTTCCTCGCGTCCCTCAGCCTCTTCCAGAACGGCTACGAGAGGAAGCTCCTCTCGTCGAGCGAGCAGAGTCGCTCGAAGAGGGGCTTCGTCGCGGTGAACGCGAGGAGATCGGGTTGCATGGTTCGTTCTCCCGCCCCGCTACACCGCCTCGATCGTCGAGGGGGGCTTCGGAGCGATGTGATACGTCACGCTCACGACGCCCGGCGCCTCGCGGATGATGTCGGCGGCTAGCTTCTCGAGCGCATCGAAGGGGAGGCGAGTCGGCTTCGCGACGCGCGCGTCGACGCTCTCCCAGCAACGCACCTCGATCTGCATGCCGTAGTCGCGCTTCCCGTCGCGTATCCCGGTCACGCGGTCCTCGTGGAGGATCGCGAGATACTGGAACGCGCCCGTCCCGGAGAGGTAACGCTCGACGACCGCGGTCGCCTTCCGCACCGTCTCGATCCGCTCGGGGGTCACCGCGCCGACCACGCGCGCCGCGAGCGCAGGGCCGGGGAACGGGATCCGCCGGAAGATCTCCTCCGGCAGACCGAGGGCGCGGCCGACCTTTCGGACGCCGTCCTTGCGGAGGCGGATGAGCGGCTCGAGGATCCGGTAGCCGAACGCTTTCTCCGGGTCGATCCCGAGCTGCTCGAACACGTTGTGCTGGCGCTTGATTCCCGCCACCGTCTCTTCGACGTCGGTGAGGATCGTCCCCTGGAGCAGGAACCTCGCGCCGCTCTCGCGGACGACGCGGCCGAAGACGTCGCGATAGAAGGTTCGAGTGATCGCCTCCCGCTTCTCCTCCGGGTCGGCGATCCCGGCGAGCGCGGAGAAGAACTCGGCGCGCGCGTCGACGATCTCGACCTCGACGCCGAGACTCCCGAAGAGGGCGCGGACCCGCTCCGGCTCCCCCTCGCGCATAAGGCCGTTCTCGACGAACACCGTCCGGAGCCGCTCCCCGAGCGCTCGGGCGCCGAGCATCGTGACGGCGGAGGAGTCGACGCCGCCGGAGAGGGCGTTGATCGCCTCGCCGTTCCCGACCGCGCGGCGAATCTCCTCGATCGATTCATTGATGAACTGTTCAGTGTTCAGATTATCTGCGAGGATCTCCCGGATCATGCTCTCTCCTCGTGAAAACGGGAATCCGGCCGGATCGGAGCCGTTGCGGCGCGCCCTGGCCCCCCTTCTTCACTCAATCGGGAAGGGAGGCTCGCCCGCGACCGAACTGATGAGCTGCTCCGCCGCATCCACTTCTACCGGCGTCCCTTCGACGCCGAGCCAAACGCACCCTTCCGCGCCGCCGATCCCGCCGGCGCCGGTGATCGCGGCCGACGCCCCCGTCAGGAGCGCGATCGCATCGAGTTCGGTGAAGACCTCGCCCGGCACTGGGAAGAGGCAGGGCCCCCGCGAGCTGGGCGCGTTCACTCGCGCCGCGAGGTCGTCGAGATCGCCGTCGACGCGCTTCTCGACGCCGACCGGAAGGATGAGCCGGACGCGCCGCCCGACCGCCGCCTGCACCGCCGCGCCGATCGTCCCCGCTTTCGGATGGAGGACGAAGATCGCCGCGCGCCGCATCGCGAGATCGAGCGCGTTCGCCCCCTTGAGGACGACATCCCCCTCGCGGAGATCGTCGACGACGTCGAAGATTGTCTTCCCTTCGAGCCATGCGCCCTTCGCGATCACCACGTCGCCGGGAAACCCCGCGCCTCCCGCGGCCGGCGGCGGCGATCCCTCTTTCGCCGCGCGCGCCGGCGGGAGCGTGACGCCCCGAAAGAAGCGCTCCTTCGAGAAGTCCTTCGCGCGGCCGATCCGCGCGAGCACCTCCTCGGCGACGTAGCCGTTCGTGGAGCCGGCCACGATCACGATCGTTCCTTCCTTCAGCGCCGACCCGATCGCCGGATGCGCGGCGATCCCTTGAGCAATCAATCGTTTTCCGGCGGCCGGGGTGAGGACGAACTGCTTCATTCTTCAAGTCCTTTCTCGGGCGAGTTCGAGGCCGGCCCGCGCCCGAAGAGGTCGGACGGTCGAGACGCTGCTACGCGGTCAGCCTCCTTCGCCGGAGGGGATCTCCTCGAAGATCCGCGCGCGGTCCATCTCCAGCCAGTAGCGAATCGCCATCGCGCGCACGGCCTGCCAATAGGCGGGGGTGAGATCGCCGTTCTTCTCGATCGCGTCCCCGATTTCCCGGCGAAGCGGACCGAGACAGAGATAGAGGACACGTACGCGCTTCCCATCCGTTCCCGCTTCAAGCAACGGTCGAGACGAGAAATCGGTGCGCGTCCCCGTCTTTCGGTTTTTCGTCTCAAACGGCCGGCGCCGCCTTCTCCGGCTTGTAGATCGAAGCGACGAGGACGCCCGCTACGAGAAACTCGATGAGCGTGATGAAAAACCAGCCGAACGCGACCCCGCCGGTAATCGGCATCGCGGAGTAGGATCCGAACCCCATCGGGAAGCCGAAGAAAATTCCCATGTAGATTCCGAAGCGCACGCCTTCCATTGCGCCTTTTCCTTCGTACCCCTTCCCG
Organism: Candidatus Eisenbacteria bacterium; assembly: GCA_016867715.1. NCBI lineage: Bacteria > Candidatus Eiseniibacteriota > Candidatus Eiseniibacteriota bacterium. Next base: position 9,721 of record VGIW01000038.1, read on the forward strand.
AAGATCAGGACGAAGAAGAAGGACATGACGAGGGTGACAAGCCACATGACCGGGCGGAGTCGGTTCATCTCCTCGATCGAACGCCAGAGGTGCGAGGTTGCTTCGTAGGTCTTGCCCATCACGAGGCTGTGAAAGATCCAATCCATGATGCTGAACGCCACGAAGAGGACAATCACCGCGATCCAGAATTTCCGTCCCATCGGTAACCTCCTTACGCCGGGGGCGCGCAGATCATTTGAATCCCCTGCGGGTGTCCCCTGTCAAGAGAAACGGGAACGCGACTCGGATTCGCTTTTTACTTCAATAAGGTTCGTTCCTTCCAAATCGAGTAGATCGCGGGGATGAGGAGAAGAGTCTCGACCGTCGACGTGATGAGCCCTCCCACCATCGGCGCGGCGATCCGCTTCATCACGGAAGAGCCGATCTCCGCCTCCATCCCGATCATGATCGGAAGAAGGCCGACGATCGTGGTCGCCACGGTCATCACCTTCGGACGGAGACGATCGACCGCCCCCTCGGCGATCGCCTCGTCGAGATCTTCGCGCGTCCGAAGCCTTCCCTCTCTTCGATAGCGCGCCGTCGCTTCGTCGATGTAGACCTGCATCACGATCCCCGTCTCCGCCGCGAGCCCCGCCACGCTGATGAACCCGACCCACACCGCGACCGACGCGTTGTAGCCGAGAAGCCAGAGGAGCCATATCCCGCCGACCACGGCGAACGGGAGCGGAAGAAGACGAATGAACGCCTCCGAGATCGTTCGGAAGTGAAGGAAAAGCAGGAGAAACACGATGAGGAGCGTGAGCGGAACGAGAAGGCGAAGACGCTTCGCGGCCGCCTGCATGTACTCGTACTGACCGGACCAGACGATCGAGTATCCGGGCGGGAGCGCGATCTGCGCGCCGACCGCCTCTTGCGCCCGCTTCACATACGTGCCGACGTCGATTCCGCGGATGTCGACGAAGACCGTCACCGCGCGCCTCGCGTTTTCCGTGAGGATCTCCATCGGGCCCGAGACGATCCGAATGTCGGCGAGCTGCCCGATCGGAACCTGCGCGCCGCTCGGCGTCGGGACGAGGATGCTCCGGAGCGCATCGAGATCCTGGCGAAGCTCGCGCGGATAGCGCACGTTCACGCCGTAGCGCTCCAACCCCTCCACCGTCCGGGTCACTTCCATTCCGCCGACGGCAGCCATGAGGACCTCTTGGACATCCATGACGTTCAGTCCGTAGCGAGCGCAAGCGTCGCGGTCGATGTCGAAATCGACGAATCGTCCCGACACCGCGCGCATCGAATACGCCGACACCGTTCCATCGAGGCCCTTCACGATCGCCTCGGCTTTCTCGCCGATCGCCGCGAGCGTGTCGAGATTTGGCCCAAGGATCTTGATCCCGACCGGCGTCTTCACCCCCGTCGAGAGCATGTCGATGCGGGTCTTGATCGGCATCGTCCAGGAGTTCGTGAGACCCGGGAACTGGATCGCGGCGTCGAGCTCGCGGATGAGCGAATCCGAATCGACGCCCTCGCGCCACTTCGAGCGGTCCTTCTCGAGAAGAATCGTGGTCTCGATCATCGAGAGGGGCGCCGGATCGGTGGCGGTTTCCGCGCGGCCGACCTTTCCGAAGACCGCCTTCACCTCGGGGAAGCTCCGGATGATCTTGTCGGTCTGTTGCAGGATCTCGTTCGCTTTCGCGATCGGAAGCCCCGGGTTCGTCGTCGGCATGTAGAGGAGATCCCCTTCGTAGAGGGGCGGCATGAACTCGTTGCCGATTCTTGAGAGTGGAACAATCGTCGCGAGAAGGACTACGAGCGCGATCGCGAGCGTGGCGTAGCGATGCCGGAGAACCCAGCGCACCATCGGACGGTACGCGGCGACGAGCGGGCGCGTCACGGGGTGGTCCTCTTCCTTCCGAAGACGTCCCCGCACGAACACCGCCATCAGAGCGGGCATCAATGTGACCGTTAGGATCGCGCAGACAGCCATCGCGAATGTCTTCGTGTAGGCGAGCGGCTTGAAGAGCCGTCCCGACTGCTCCGAGAGCCCGAAGACCGGAAGGAACGACACCGTGACGATGAGGAGCGCGTAGAAGAGCGAGGGCCCCACCTCGCGCGCCGCCTCGAAGATCACCTCCGCGTGGGCGACCCCCTTCTTCTTCCGCTCCGCGTGCTTGTGCGCGTTCTCGACGAGGACGAGTGCCGCGTCGTCGAGAACGCCGATCGCGATGGCGATCCCCCCGAGCGACATGATGTTCGCGTGGATGCCGAGAAGGTGCATGAGAAGGATCGACGCGAGCACCGCGACCGGGATCGAGACGATCGAGACGAGCGCCGAGCGAAGATGAAGGAGGAAGAGCGCGATCATGAGCGCGATGACGGCCATCTGTTCGGTCAGCTTGATGCGAAGCGTGCGGACCGCCTCGCGAATGAGAACGCTTCGATCATATGCAGTCTTGATTTCGACGCCGGGCGGGAGGCTCGGCTCGATTGCCGCGATTCGCTTCTTCACGCGGTCGATCACCTCGAGCGCGTTCTCGCCGATCCGCATGACGACGATCCCGCCGACGACCTCTCCCTCTCCGTTCCACTCGGCGGCGCCGCGCCGGAGCTCCGGGCCGATCGAGACGCGCGCGACGTGACGGAGAAGAATCGGCGTTCCTCCATTGCCGACATCGAGAACGACCTTCTCGATATCCTCGACCCCGCGAAAGTAGCCGCGCCCGCGCACCATAAACTCGGTCTCGCCCATCTCGAGGACGCCGCCCCCCGCGTCCGCGTTCGAGGCGCGGATCGACTCGCGAACCTTTTGGATCGAGATCCCAAACGCCTGAAGGGCGCGCGGATCGACCTCGACTTGATACTGCTTCACGAAGCCGCCGATCGATGCGACTTCCGACACGCCGGGGAGCGAGCCGAGCTCGTACTTGAGGAAGAAGTCCTGGACCGAGCGGAGATCGGAGAGGTCGTGCGCGCCGGTCGTGTCGATGAGGACATACTCGTAGACCCAACCGAGTCCGGTCGCGTCCGGCCCGAGCTTCGCAGTCGCATCTTCCGGAAGGCGAATTTGGTTCAGGTATTCGAGAACGCGGCTTCGCGCCCAATAGAGGTCGGTGCCGTCGTCGAAGAGAACATAGACGAAGCCGAAGCCCATGAACGAGTAACCCCGGACGACCTTCGCGTGCGGGACGTTCAGCATCGCGGTCGTGAGCGGATAAACGACCTGGTCCTCGACGACATCCGGCGATTGCTCGGGGAAATCGACTTGGACGATCACTTGGACGTCGGAGAGATCGGGGATCGCGTCGAGGCGGATCTCGTAGATCGCCCAGATCCCGCCGGCGACGAGGATCGCCGCGAGAAGGAGAACGATCGCCCGGTTGTCGATGCTGAAGCGGATCGCCTTCTCGAGCATCGGCTCTCCCCTATTGCGCGCGCGCGCCGAGGGCCGCGTCGAGCTCGGCGAGATACCGCTCGGGATCCGCGTCGAAGTCCGCCTGACAGCCCGGGCAGCAGTAGTAGACGCGCATTCCTTGATAGGTCGAGTAAACGTCGCCGGGCGCGATCGTCTTCTCGTTCTTCATCACCGGGCAGAGGATCGTGATCGATCCGTCGGGCGCGACGAAGAGAGCGTTTCGGACCGGCTCTCCCTCGATGCGCGGGAGATCGCCCAAAGATGCGGCTCCTGCGGGGGAGGTTGCGCGGCCTGCATGGCTGTGCGCGGGAAAAACGCCCGACTTTCCTTCCATCATCTTCTTCACCGCTTCGCGGAACGAGGATTCCGAGTCGAGAAGGAACTGCGCGCTCGTCACCACTCGGTCGCCGGGGAGAACGCCGTCGAGAACTTGAACGACTCCCCCCGATCCGCTCGCGCCGAGCAGAACTTCGGCCGGCGCGAAGCGCCCCTCGCCGCGCGCGAGGAAGACGACATCGCGAGCTCCCGATCGGACCACCGCCTCCGCTGGAACGAGAACCGCGTCCTCGTCGAGAACCGACTCGATGCTCACATCGGCATACATGCCCGGCTTGAGATCGCCGCTCGCGTTCGGGAACTCGAGACGGACCTTGAGATCGCGCGTCATCGGATCGAGAACCGGAGCGAGGAACGCCACCTTCCCCTCGAACACGCGCCCCGGAAGGAACGAGAGCGTCAGGGTCGCTTTCTGTCCGATTGAAACGAACGGAAGATCCGCGTCGAAGACGGATGCCTGCACCCATACGACGTCGAGATCCGCGATGCGATAGAGATCCATCCCCGGCATCACGCGCATTCCCGGGAAGACATCCCTACTCGCGACGACGCCGGTGAAGGGGGAACGCAGCGTCATCGCTCGCCGGACCTCGCGCGTTCGTTCGAGACGCGCGACCTCCTCTTCCGGGACGTTCCAATAGAGAAGCCGGCGGCGGGCCGACTCGAACGTTTCCCGCGCCCCCTGCGCGATCTCGGGCGCGGCGCTCCCCTCAAGGCGGCGGAGGTTGTCGAGCGCGATGAGGTACTCCTCCTGCGCGGTCGCGAGTTGCGGGGAGTCGATCTCGAGAAGAGGATCGCCTTTCCTCACGGTCCGGCCGGTCTCGTCGACGTGGACCCTTTCGATCCACCCCTCGACCTTGAGGTTGACGATCCCGACGCGCGTCTCGTCCTCGACGACGAGACCGGTGGCGCGGATCGTCTTCCGGAGAGGCCCGCGCTCCGCCTCCCCGGTGCGGACGCCGATGTTCCGAACGACCGCGGGGTCGATGGCAATCGTCTCGGCCGCTCGCCCTTGGGCGCCGTCCTCCGGCGCCGTCCCTCTCACCGGCACGAGAGCCATGTTGCAGATCGGGCAGATCCCCGGTCCCTCCTGGATCACGTTCGGGTGCATGCCGCATGTGTAAAGTTCTTTCTTCGCGTCCTCTGCGATGGGGCGGCCGTGGGTCTCCTCGGCCGCGCCGCGCGAGAGGAAGTGTCCCGCGCCGAAACCGACGACGAAGAGGAGAATCCCCGCCGCGGCGATCCCGATCGTTCGGCTCGAGGTGAAGTTCGCGTTCATGGCGATTATTCCTTTCGCGGATCGGCCGCGCCGCGGGCCGCATCCCACACGGGGAAGAGGGTATTTTCATCCTTGGAACCGACGAGACGGTCGAGACGCGCGAGGAGCATCCCGACCCACGCGACCATTTCGTGAAGCCCGCTTTCGGCTTCGAGGAGAGACCGCTCCGCGAGAAGAACGCTCTCGAAATCGAGCCGTCCCGCCGCGTAGGCCGCCCTCGCCGAACGGAACGCGCTCTCCGCCTGCGGGATCATCCCGTTCCGATGGATGTCGATCGAGGCGGAGGCCGCTTTCAGCTCCGTCACCGTCTCGCCGATCGCGGCGCGAAGACGAAGGCGGACGTTCTCGAGTTCCCGCTCCGATGCGCGAAGCAACGCGCGCGCCCCCTTCTCGCGATCGCGGATGTCTCCTCGCGCGATCGGAAGATCGATCATCGCCTCGAACGCGAAGCGCCGATCGCCGTCCCCCTCGCCGGGCATCCCGCCCATCCCCATCTCCCCCCACATCGCTCCGAGGGTGAGGTCCGGGTAGAAGTCCTTGCGCGCGAGAGCGAGAGACGCGTGCGCGCGGCGGACCTCCGCATCGCGCGCGGCGATCTCCGGGTTCGCGAGGAGGGCGCGATCGAGGAGCGCGCTTTCATCGATCGGAGTCTCGGGATCCGTCTCCGCGAGGAACGGGATCGGAAGCGGCTTTCCGACGAGCCCTTCGATCCGCCTCTCGAGCGCCGCCCGCTCTGCGCGGAGGCGGATCAGGCGCTCGTCGACCTCGGTCCGCATGAGCTGCGCCTGCAAAACGTCCGCCTGGCGGCCCTCGCCGGCTGCGTACATCGCCTGCGCGGCGGCCGTCATCTCCGAAAGAAGCGCCGCTTCGCGCTCCGCGATCTCGATCGCCCGATCCGCGCGGTAGATCGCCCACACGTCTTCCTTCACGTCCTGAATGACCATCGCCGCAGTTTCGTTTGCACGTGAAGCATCCATCGCCGCATCCGCGTCCATCTCCGACCTCATGAGGCTTCTCTTGCCGAAGAAGGGGAACGTCTGGCGGAGGGAGATCCAGTTCGCCGCGGACCTCTCGCCGGATCCCGGCATGGTCCCGAAGCCGAGCATCGGGTTCGGAAGGCGATCCGCCGCCGCGGCCCGGTGCCCCGACGCGGTCGCTTGCTCGCTCGATGCGGCGATGGCCGGGCTCGAGCGGAGCGCTTCTCGAAGAAGAGACGCGAGAACATCGTTCGGATCGGCACCCGCGGATGGCGAGACCGCTCCCGCCCCTCCCGCAGCCAGGAGAAGAAGAAGCAAGACGGTCGATCCGAGCCGCTCTCTCATCATGCCGCGCACCGGTAGACCCCCCTGGGTTCTTCGAAGTGGACGGCTTCTTCGCCCGCCCCTCGCGGGATCCAAAGGCACGACCCGTGCCGACCAGAGGGCGCGAGGGACAGCCTGATCGTAATTGCTTTCTAGAAAATGTTTTATGAGACAGAATCGAGGGATTAGGAGGCCCCCGGAAACCGCTCTCCGGATCAGCGAGCGGATACTATTCTCTATTTTCTGGAGACTATTCTACTCGTCACCGCCGATCCCGTACTTCCGGAGCCGATAGAGGAGGACGTGGCGCGGAATGCCGAGGTACCTCGCCGTGCGGGACTTGTTCCCCTCGAACTTGCGAAGCGCCCTCTCGATGACGTCCTTCTCGAGACCGCGGAGGGGGAGCGAGTCCTCGGGAAGAGCGCGGAGAGGCGAGGCCGCCGCATCATCGCTCGGAACTCGGTCCGTCCGTCCGTAGTCCGGGAGGTCGGCGAGCCGGAGCGCGTTCTCCTTTCGAAGGAGCACCATCCTTCGGCAGAGGTTGGCGAGCTCGCGGACGTTTCCTCTCCACGGAAGACGCGCGAGGTGCGCGAGAAGATCCGGTTCGGTCGAGACCGGCGCGCTCGAGGCGAACTCCTGGGCGAAGTGCTTCCAGAGGACCGGGATGTCCTCGGGCCGCTCGCGGAGCGCCGGCACGCGGATCGGGATGACGTTTAATCGATAAAACAAATCCTCCCGGAAGCTCCCATCGCCGACCGCCTTCTCGATATCGCGGTTCGTCGCCGCGACGAGGCGGACATCGACCTCGATCGGTCCGCCGCCTCCGAGCATGTCCACCTCCCCCGCTTCGAGAACGCGAAGGAGCTTCGCCTGGAGGTCGATCGAGAGCTCTGCGATCTCGTCGAGGAAGAGCGTCCCGCCCGATGCGGCCTGGAACTTCCCCGGCTTGTCGCGCGTCGCGCCGGTGAACGCGCCGCGCCGGTGCCCGAAGAGCTCCGACTCGACGAGGTCGCGCGGAAGAGCGCCGCAGTTCACCGCGACGAGCCGCTTCTCCCCGCGATCCGAGCGTTGATGGAGAAGGCGCGCGAGAAGCTCCTTGCCGGTGCCGCTCTCGCCGGTGAGAAGAACGGTGGCGTCGGTCGGAGCGACCCGCTCGATCGCATCGACGACCGCGCGCATCGCCTCGGAGACGAAGACGAGTGGCGGCGCGGCCGAACGTCGCTCGATCCGCGCGCGAAGATCGCGGTTCTCGGCGACGAGACGCGAGCGCTCGAGCGCGTTTCGCACGACGACGCGAAGCTCGTCCCGATTGTAAGGCTTCGTAAGATAGTGGAAGGCGCCCCGCTTCATCGCCTCCACCGCCTGCTCAATCTTGCCGAACGCGGTGAGGACGATCACCGGCGTCTCGCTCCCCTCCTCGCGGATCGCGGAGAGGAGCTTCATCCCGTCCATCCGGGGCATCTTGAGATCGGCGATGACGAGGTCGGGGCGTCCCTCGCGGAAGCGCTCGAGCCCCTCGATCCCGTCCACCGCTTCCTCGACGACGTGGCCGTCCTCGCGGAGCGAGAAGGCGAGCACCCCACGAAGGCTCTTGTCGTCGTCGACGAGAAGAATGCGGCTCAAGCGGCTCCTCCTTGGCCCGGCAAACGACCCGATTCACTATGCATAATAGTCTACACCAGACGAAGAACAGGACAATGGTCACGAAGAGGAGGGACACCATACCTATTTCCTGCGAAGGGATGGACCCTGGACGCAGTTCCACGCGGGAAATCAGCTACTCCTCTGCGGATGGATGCGATCCCGCTTCTTTCGTGGACAACATACCCAATGGGGCCCTTCGGGAGCGATGACGCGATCGGTCGCATGCTTGCTCGCGCACCTGAAGGGGGGCGGAATCGAGAACGGGCGCTCTTCCCGATCGGAACGAGCGTCAGGCCCCCGATGCGATGAGGGCGATGAACAACACGAGACCCAAGATCCCGACGAGACCTCCGAGCATCCCGCCGAGGAACGAGGGTCCAGCTCCGGTGCCTTCCTTCGGAGGCGGGGGCGGCGCCTCTCCCCGAACGAGCGATTCGCACGCGGCACGAAGCTCGGCGGAATGCTGCGCATACGCGGTGCCGGGATAGGTCTCGACGACTTGCCCGAAGCAGACGGCTGCGAGGTCGTACTGCCGCTCCGTCATCATCCGAAGACCCGTCTCGAAGAGCGCCTTCGCCGTCGTGGAATCGAACGGCGATGACGGCGCGATCGGTTGCGGCTCCGGCGCCGACGGCCGTGCAGCCAGAGACTCGGCGGTCGCCTCCGCCGGGGGCGCGAGGAGAGGAAGCGGCAGCTTCTTCCCGCAAGTTCCGCAGAACTTCCCCTCCACCGGCGTCTCGGCACCGCAGAAGGGGCAGAGGATCGTCTCACCCGAGGCGGCCGTCGCACGAGCGGAAAGCACGGGAACAAGAAGAACGATTGCCACAAGAACAATCAAGCTCACAAGCGATCCTTTCTTGCCTTTCATCCGCGCGCACCTCATCGTTCGATCGCGGCTACCGACGAACGCCGGACAGATCGAGAAGCAGGGTGACGTTCGCCTGGATGCTCGCGTCCGCGATTCCAACGAAATCACTCCGGTAGCGAACCCCCGTGTCCGTGACCAGCCACCTCGTGAAGAAGAACCGGACACCGAAGACTCCGACCCAAACGGTCTCGATGTCCTCCTCGTCGTTCGCAGCCCCCGCCTGGAACCGATACGAGGGAAGGCCCTCGACCTCCGCCAAGAAGAAGGCGTTCGGATTCGCGCGAACGAGAAAGCCGCCGAACGGAGCCCAGAGATTGCGGCGAAGCTCCCCCTCGTTCGGATCGGCGAACGACCATCCGTGCGGGTCGCGCACTCGAACATCGGTGAGGCCGACGCCCGCGTGTAGACCCACCGGACCGATCTGCTTCGACGACACCGCATAGAGCTTGGTGAGTCGCGTCTCGCAATCAACGGTATCCACGGATCCCTCGAGTCGCTGCCAGTTCGTCGTCCCCCGGAGCGCGAGCGCCAAGGCGGGAAGAGTCCTCCGCTCGCGGAGCAAGCGGACTCGGAACGCCGACGTCGGGAAGCTCGACGACCCCTGCCGAAGGGCGTTGATAACCGACTGCGAGGCGACCTCGATGTCCGCGACGTCGCCGAGACCAAGGCCGAGACGCCCGAAGAGGCTTCGCTCCTTCTCCACTCCGAGCGCTCCGCCGCCGGTGGAGTACACCCTGAGAGAGCCGAGCACCTCTGCCGTCGGGATGTTGAAGAGTCTCGGGAGGTTCACGGGGTTCGACTCGAGAATCTTCGTGATGCCGGGAGCGTTCTTCTTCCTCTCCGGCTTCCCGCTTTCCGGCGCCGGATCGACGCCCATCCCATCCACCGATCGACTCGAGGGGATTTCGCCCGCGCGGATCTCGTCCCGAATCGCGGCGGCTTTTTCCTCGTCGAGGGAGCCGCCGCACTGGATGCAAAAGCGCTGGACCCAACTGTTCCGGAGTTTGCACGCGGAGCAATCAACGCTGTCCGGATGATCGTCCTCCGCGAACGCCCAGCCGTGCGCGAAGAGGAGCAGAAGCGCGGCGAAAACAGCCATCGCCGCCGACGATCGAACGAAGCGTCTCATCGAATCGCCCTCCCTCCGAACAGATCGGTTGATTCCACTCTACACCGGCCCACGACGACCGTCCACGGATCAATTGTCGAGGAAGCGAGATTCGCCCGCCGGAAGCTCGATCACGATCCGCGCGCCTCTCCCCTCTCGGTTCGACGCGCGGATCCGCCCGCCGTGCGACTCGACGATCCGGTGCGAGATCGCGAGGCCGAGCCCGGTCCCCTCGTCCTTCGTCGTGAAGAAGGGGGTGAAGAGGTTCTCGAGCGCTTCGCGCGAGAAGCCGGGACCGTCGTCCTCCACGACGATCTCGATCCGGCCCGATTCCTTGATGTGCGAAGCGAACACGTCCACCCGTCCTCCCTCGCCCGACGCCTGGAGCGCGTTGAGGAGCACGTTGAGAAGCACCTGCCGGATCTGCTCCGGATCTCCCTTCACGCGCGGCAGGGGCCCCTCCGGCTCCCGAAAGCGGATCGGCGTCTCGTCATCGTCGTCCCTTCGCCCGCGAAGGAGCGCGATCACCTCGGCGATCCCCTCGAGTGGATCGAGATCCCTCTCCTTCATCGGGAGCGGCTTCGCGAACGAGAGGAAGCGCGTGAGGACGCCGTTCAGGCGGACCGCCTCCCGGACGAGCGTGCCCAGAAGATCGCGCTTCGGATGGCCCGCGGGAAAGTCATCCGCGAGAAGCTCGGCGGACGCCTTGATCGACGTGAGCGGGTTTCGGATCTCGTGCGCGAGTCCGGCGGAGAGCTTGCCGACCGCGGCGAGCCTCGCCGAACGAATCAACTCCTCTTCCATTCTCTCTTTTTCGCGAAGCGTTTCCTGAAGCGAGTCGGCGGTCTTTCGGAGCCGCTCCTTCGTCGCCGCCTCGCGGCTCACGAGAAGACCGGTCACGCCGCCGACCACGACGTAGAGGACCATCTCCAGAATCTTCTCCGCGGGACGGCCCGGGTCGTGCGTGTAGTGTCCAAACGCGTGCGGCCAGTAGACGACGCAGACCGCGATCGCGGCGAGCGTCCCTCCGCGGACCCCGCCCGCGAACGCAGCGAGGATGATCGGCAGGTAGTACAAACGGCGGTAGATATCGTGCAAACGATGCGCGGACGGATCGGTCGCATAGTGCAGCACCGACACCGCCGCGATCAGCGCCGCGATCGGAAGATAGCGAACCAACGCGCTCCGCATGGGCATTCTCCGGGGCGACGAACAACCGTCTTAACTACTATAGAAGCGGGATCGCGCAAGGCGCCAGGAGAAGTTAGCCGGCCGCGCGGTGCCTCAACCCGGCGTCACGGCTCTTCACTTCGATGGTTTCGGTCTGTCTTCTTCTGGTTTTCGAACTCTCTGCTTCCCCGCTAGCCAACGTGCTTGCCGAGCAGACAGACCTCGAAGACGAGGGGTCTAAGATCATGGAAGTGCCACCGGACGACCGAGGACGGGATCTCCGCATGGCGAATCAACGCGGCCTCAATCTTTCGGTAATTCCCCGGGGATGTGCGCCTAAGATCCCTGGCCATGAGCGCGAGGTACCGCGCGTAGGTGATTGCAGCCTTCCTGTACTCAAGGTTGCCCAGTCTTCTGAGGGCCCGCTCGGGGAGCCACGCCCCGAGATCGTCATTGGTAACGTCCTCCTTCGCGAGAGCCTCCTTGTTGATCCACGCGTTGTCCCAAACCGGAAAGAGCTCGGGATATAGTAGATGGAGGATCTTCGACCCGAGCATCGGCGAGTCGCTCCCCTTCGCCCGCGACAACCGTCCGACCGCACGGGACATGAAGAAGAGCGCGTCGGCGTATTCCGGGTTGCGCACCCCAGCCTTTGCCAGGTCGCGGGCGGACTGGATACCGACTTCGCCCATCTGCTTCTGGAATCCGGTCGCCACCTTCGAAATCTCCCTCATGAGGCGCTTGTGGACGGACGCTTCGCTTCGGGGGCGGAACGCCTGCCACGCCTTGAGCGTATCGAGAATCACGGCGGCGGCCATGCGGGTGTTTCTCCCCGGTTCCCAGACGAGAGGGGAGGGCTCCTCATTGTCCTCCATGCGGCTGCGGATCGAGAGGACGGGGAATTTCTCGCGCAGGTTGCCCGACAGATACCACCCGATCTTCTCCTCGACGGAATTGGCGCGGCGATGCCGGGAATAGCGCCCCGTGTACTTGTTCAGGTTGGCGATGTTGATGATGTCGCCCATGGGGTCTCCTTATTGCTTTCGACTCGGGCGGCACGGGATCCCGGCGATTGTGAGGGTTTGGCCCAGCTCCTTGTTGTCCCAGCGCTTAACCCTGGCGGCGCCGCATAGGAGAAGAGTCACCCCGATGCGGGTGAGATTTGGCCCAACCTCAGCGATTTCGGCTTGCGGACGACAGTCTCCCGGAATCACCAAGAAAACAGAAGTGGAGCCGGATCCGAACATCAGGCGATACCAAAGGAGCTGGCCGATCCCCGAGTAGAGCTGAGGACCGAGATTGGTCTTGATCTCGAAGATCCCCAGCACTCGCCTCCCACGTAGAACAGCCAGATCGGCATTCACGTTGAATGCTGTGTTCAGCCCATTCGGCAGCAACTCCTCGACTTCCTGCTTCAAGAGCTTCTGCATCGGCCCGTGCCGGTACTCCGATTCGGATTCGCTCGCCTGAACGACTCTCTGAATCGCCTTGGGGAAGCGTAGGTCCTCGCGCCAGCCATGGATCGACCTGACGACCGACGCACTCCCGCGGGATCTGAGCCAGCTCTGTTTGAGTGTCGACACCTGATCCGCGAAGTCGGCAATATCTGCCAACAGGTGTCTTCCGACAAGACCGACCGGGATGATCTTGGTTTCGCGATCATCATCCTCCACTGTCTCTAGCCATTTCGCAAAATGCCGATGAATGACGTCTTTCGGAATGACCTTCGGTGTGGCCGTCAGGGCGCGCCCCCTGTGCCCGAGGAGGACCGCACCATCCTCACGCCTGCAGAGGCATCCGTTCACGAGTCTGTTGACCTTACCTGTCGCATCCGGAATGTTCAGTTCCACGGTCGGCACATTCTCGCGTGAAAGGGCGTCGCGCGCCACCAACATCGCCGTTCGATTCCGCCACTTCTGAATGCCAATGGCCAAGGGTAAGTCGTTGAATGACTCCTTGAACCATGTCGGCATGCCTCCCCCTCCTCCGCCGGGGAAGTTCCAACGGCAGGCCCGAGGTTTTCCGAGCTGCCTGGTCAGCTCCGCGCGTATGGCGCGAAGGGCTTGGCGAGTCTGCGCGGCGTTCATGATGACGCGAAGCATGATCAATCTCCCTCCGGGTTCTCCTGGGCGAACCACGATGCAGCCCTCTCCGGAACTTCAACGAGATCGCTCTCTTCGAGATAGTCGTACGCCGCCTCCAGGTACACCATCAGCTGCCAGAGTTGCCTTGACCATTCGTGCGTGAACGTCTCGTTCATAGGCTTCCTTTCCCCAGCAGAACCTCCTCGATCAGCCGTGCAATCTGGTTGGCGTCGAGTCCTCCGCCCGGGTCGTCGCGGGTTTCGATCAGGGTCCCAACCTCTCCGCCGCCCTGCTTCCAGGGCAGAACCCCGTTCCGGGCATACTCCTCGCGCTTCCGTTCCCAGCGTGAGCGATATCCGGGGTCGTCGAGCATGCCCAGGTGCTCCCAGTAGAAGGTGACCCCACGGGCGTGGTCGGTGATCGTGAAGTCGGGATACCGAGTTCGGCCATCCGGTAAGACGAGCGGCTGCTCGTACGCGTACTCGATCCCACGGGCGTGCATCTTGTCCGCGATCACGAGCTCGGACTTGGAACGCACGAGGTCGCCTCGCTCCGTACGATGGATCAGGCCCTCGTCCAGGAACCGCTTCTGTTTCTCGACGGTCACTTCGCGCGGCTGCGGATCGGCGAAGAGGTTCGTCATCCGGCGCGCAATCTCCGAGTGCTCCTCACCAGCGAAGCGACGGAACTCCGCGAGCGGCCCGCGGTGGAGAACGACCAGCCGATTGCGATGTCGCGTGAGAGCGGTATAGAGGAGTTCCCGCGAGAGGAGCCAGCACGGATTGGGCAGAACCACGAAGGTAATGCCGAACTCGCTCCCCTGTGTCTTGTGCACGGTGAGCGCATAGGCGAGTTCCAGGGGCGGTGTCACCTCGTCCCCGAACTCGCTCTTCCAGAATCCGTACTTGTGGCCGAGCTGCCCGGCGAACTCGACCTCGAGTTTCTTGGGCATGCCCTTGAACTTCTTGGTCTTGTACTGTCCGACGACGATCCCGAGATCGCCGTTCGCGATGTACGCCTCGCCGTCCATCTTCGGCCAAACGTCGCGACGGCGCTGGTTCACGATGTTGATCACCTTGTCGCCGTACAGAATCCCCTGCGGGCCGAACGGCTTGGGCACCGGACGACTCCACCCCTCTCGCTCCGCGAACTCGCGCCAGCGACGGCGGTAGCGTTCCTGGATCGCGCGGTTGAGCGCGTCCACCCCTTCCTGGCCCGCGCGAATCGGCGATAGGATCTGCCACTCCGCGACCTTGGAGGCCGCACCCGGGTTGTCGCCGAAGCGGCTCCAGAAGAAAGCGCGATCGAAATCCTTGTACTTCGAGCCGCCGAGCGATACCTCGAAGCCGAGCTCGTCGTCCGGGTCGGAAAGCTCGAGCCCCGTGACCAGCTCATCGAGGATCTTTCTTTGGAGATCCTGGGGATCCGTCCACTGGACGGTCCGAAGATGGTCGGCAGGACCGGCACCCACGGCGTCCCAGACCTCGTCGGAGCCCGGGTCGAGGGAACGACCGCTGAAATGCGAGGCCAGGAGCACGTCGCCGCGTCCCTCGGCAGTCTGCCGGCGGGGAACGGTCAGCTCGGCGTAATTCGGGGCACATCTCGGGAAGAGCGCTTCCACCCCTTCAGGCGCTAGCTCGTTCACAATGTCCACGAACGGTCGACCCGCTCCGATCGGAGGCAGCTGTCTCGGATCGCCGACGAGCACGTATCTCTCGACGTTCGTGCAGGCGTCGAACAGCGCCGCGAGCTGGTCTTCCGTGAGCATCGAGCTTTCATCGACGATCACAGTGCGGAAGTTCCCGCACCGTGGAGCGGTCGGATCGAACGAGTAGGCTCCCGTCTCGCTGTCATATCGGTGATGCGCGATCAGGAACTGGGCGAGCGTCTGGCCGGCACCCCGGAGGCCCGTCTGCTCTTCCAGGCGTACCCGCGCCTTCCCGGTGGGTGCGAGAAGGAGAATGCCCTTCTTATCCACCTCGGGCATGTGACAGAGGGTCTTGAGAAGGGTCGTCTTCCCCGTTCCCGCCGGCCCGACCAGCACGGAGAGCCGCGCCCGAAAGAGCTGCTCGAGTGCCGCCGCCTTCTCCTTTCGAGCGCGCTCCTCGGTCTCGCGCTCCTCGCCCCCCTCCGGCATCGCCTGGGCGAGCCCCTGGTCCACAAGCGCGCACCAGTCGTGCGCCCCCGCGTGCGGTTTCCCCCTCTGCCGCCCGTGGACCTCCCGACGGATGATCTCGCGGCACCCGGCCAACTGGTCGATCTGGTAGGCCGCCTCGCCGGCGCCTGTTGTCGCCCTTTGCACGAACCGCCCGAACGACGACTCGTTCGCCTCCAACACGTTCTCGCCGAGTGGGCATGGCGGTTGGAGTGCGCGCTCGCGAGCGCGCCGAATGACCCAGCTCTGGGGGAGAATCGTGTGCCCCTCATCCGAAGCTTCCTCGAGAAGGTCGACGACGAGGGCTCGCACCCGACGCGGGTCGGACGGATCCTCGACACGGCTCGGCTCGGGGACTGGGAACTCCTCACGAACCGCCTCGTCCGGAAACAGCCCGCGGTCCACGGCGCCGAAGGCGATCGGGTCGCGACTTCGTCGATCGAGCTCGAAGAACTGATAAGGGTTCGCGAGGAAGTCGGCGTCGCTCGCCTCGATGCCCGCGTCTTTGCGCTCGGTCTTGTCGTAGATCCGGAGCGCTTGGTCCTCGCTGATCGCGCAGCGGGCGAGGAGCTCGAGCAGCGCCCGGCGTTCCTTCCCCAAACTGCTCCATCCCTTGCGGAGGCTCGGGGTGAGGAGCTTGGCGGTCGGGCCTTCGAGGCGCTCCGGATCTCGCATCACTGCATCCACGATCTCCCAGGGCATGCCGCCTCTTCGCTCCCGCTCCAACTCGACCTCGTACGCGAGCAGGCTCCCGTGCCGGAAGCCCCATTGGTATCCGAAGGCCGAGAGCGCCGATCCAAGACCGGGAAAAGCCCCGCGCGCCTTCCACAGGCGGTTGAGCTCGGTGTCGATCCAAGCGAGCACGCGGTCCCACGGCCCTTCGATCCGTCCACGGATTCGGTGGAGCGCAGCGGCCGAGGCGACGAGCGACGCAACCGCCCCGTCGTGCGTTAAGTGTTCGGATGTGTACGAGTAGGCGTTGAAGTGCTCGTCCGGAGCGAACGCGACGAACTCTTCCGGGTCGATCCCCTCCCGCTCGGCCAGCGCGAGCGCCTCCTGATACGGGAAGAGAAACCCGTCCTCGAAGCCGGGCCGAACGGAGTGACCGATGTTGCGCTCCCAGAGGACGGATCGGAGAGGAGGATTCTTCACGCTGTAAGCGTACTCGGTCGCCCCGCCGATCGAGAGCACCCGGCCGATGCCAACAATCAGCCGCCGTGACTGCTCCGAGAGCGGGGTGCGCTTCGCGTAAAAGAAACAGAGCGATTCCTCTTCCCGGAGCGCGCCGAAGAAGGTGTCGAGGAGGGCGAGCTGGTTGTCCCGCTCCTGCAGCCAGGCAGTATCGATCTCGGATCCGCTCTTGTCTCGAATATCCGGCTCCCGCTCCGGCACCCAATCGAGGTTCAGCTTCTCCGCGAGGCCGATGTCGCCGTTCTTCGCGTTCCCCTCGACGACCTGGCGGAGCATCCACCGGAAGGGGATGCACGCCGCCGAGTAGGGGGGATGAACGAAACGAGTGGGCTCGAAGTGACTGTGCGTCTCGGGGAAGAACTTGACATAGGGGTGGTTCTTCGTGCGGCTAATCTCGTAGTCGGCCATGAACGAAACCCGCTCATCGACGCAGGGCGGGAAATCGCCGCCGGCCAGCTTGTCGAGCGATTGGCCGGCGCAGCGCGACTCCGTTTCGTCGTTCTTCCCTTCCGCGATCCGGGGAAGAGCGAAGCAGCTCGTGTTCTTCCGGGGATCCGCGCAGACCGTTCCGGTCCAGCCGGCGTCGTGCCAGGGGACGCGGATCGTGATGTGGTGGGATGGCAGCCGCCGGGCGCCGGGGGTGAGGGTTCTCATCGTTTGCTCTTTCGTTTCGCTCCCTTCGCCCCGTACGGTGCTCTCGGCTCGGCGGCCTTGACGGGTCTCTCGTCGGCTTCTTCGGATGGCTTCGCGGTCTGGAACGCCCCCGGCCAGCCGCCGTGGTCCTCGATGACCTCGTCGATCTCCTTCATGAGGCGGATGGTCTCGGAGAGGGCGACGACGATCTTCTGGTAGTGGTCGATGTCGTCCTTTGAGAGCGTGCGGCCCTTGCGGTCCTTGAGCCACTTCTCGCAGACCTGGTAGCCACCGATGTGGAAGTTCCACACGTCCTCGCGCACGCCCTTCAAGCCGACGGTCTGCGCCTTATCGAGCCAGACGGTGTTCTTGGACCAGGAGACCTTCTCGACCTCGGGGTTCCGGCTGCCGATGAACTCGGTGATGGGCTGGTCGAGCCGGGGCGATTCCAGCAGGTGCAGGGCGGTGAGTTCGCC
>VGIW01000039.1 GCA_016867715.1 Candidatus Eisenbacteria bacterium
GCCGATCTCGCGGGGGGCGTGCTCGCGCCGACGGAGAGAGAGCGGCTCGTCTTTGCGATCCGCGTCCCCTCCAACGGATGCCTTCCGGACACGCTCCAGGGGGTGCGGATCGCGAACCAGGGGAGCGCCGGTCTCTCGGACATCGAGACGCTCGCTCTGCGCGCGGGGGAGAACGACCTCGGCGCGCTCGTTTGGAACGGCCAAGTGTGGGTGCGGGAGGGAATCGCGCTCCCCGTTCCGCCCGGTGGGATCCCGATCGAGATCCGCGCGACCCCGGCCGCCGGCGCGGAAGACGGCCGGACGATTCGTCTCGCCCTCCCCGCGGGGGGCCTCACGATGGCTTCCTCGAACGACGGCCCGATCGACGCCTCGATTCTCTCCCCTGCTCTCTTCACGATCTCGACCGCTCCTCTCTTCGTGTCGATCGCCGCCCCGGCCGGCCCGGTGAGCGTCGGCCAGCCGTTCGACGTGGAGATGACGATTCAGCACATCGACCAGGGGGACCGCGACACGCTCGTTCACGTGAAACCCGATTCGATCCGCGCCTTCGGCTCCGCGGTCGCGCCGCTCGCCTCGCCGCCTCCCGACAGCACGGTCCGGCTTGCCCCGGGCGAGAGCGCCCGCTTCGTGTGGCGCTGGAGCGCGAGCGCTTCCGGTTCGGTCCGCTTCGCCGGGAGCGCGTCCGGAGAGCGCGCGTCGAACGGCCTCGCGGTCTCCTCTCCCCCCGCAGAATCCGGAGAACTCTCGATCCAAAAGGTTCCTTCCGGAGTGAACCTTTCACCTGTAGCGACGCTTCCCGCTTCCGTGAATCACGGCGCCCGGCTCGTCCCCCTCTTCGTTCTTAGCATCGCCGCCGTCGATCCGGCGGGGAGCGGCGCGGCGTCCGTTCGGATCGACACGATCCGAATCGGTTTCGAGGAGGGCGGAGCCTTCCTCGGGGCGAATCGGCTTCTCCGCGGAGCGGTCGCGCGCCGCGGGGGAAGCGTGCTCGGGATCGTCGATTCCGCCTCCGTCGGCGACTCCCTCCTCGCAATCCCGATCATCCCGCCTCTCCTCGTGAGCCCGGGAGGCGCTCCCGCCGTCGAGATTCTGATCGACCTTCAAGAGGAGCCTCCCGCGCGGACGTTCCGCGGAGTCCTTCGCGGACCCTCGGCTCTCTCCCCGCGCGATGCGAACTCGCTCCGGCTCGTTCCGCTCCTGGGACCCCTCCCGTTCCGGACGCAAGAGGCGTCGATCGTGGTCCCCCCATCGAGTCTCCTCGTCACGGTCACCGGCGGCCTCCCGCCGCGAGTGAATCGCGGGGCGGAGTCCGTCTCGATTCTCGACTTCACGCTCGAGTCGCGAGGGACGACGGGCGTCACGGCGAACGCGCTCATTCGGGAGCTCGTGATCTACCTCACCGACGGCTCGTTCCCGTTCGATTGGGCGCGCGTGTCGGGACCGGGCATCACGCACTTCAGCGGAAGCCAATGGACCGAAACGGACCGCGTTCTCTCTTTCCCGCTCGCCCCTCCGATCGAGGTGCCGGTCAACAACCCGATGACGGTTCGTCTCTCGGGCCGCTTGAAGCCGGAGGCGCCTCTCGGCCTCTTCCGGATCGGCGTCGCGGACACCCTCTTCGTGAACCCGAGCACCGAGACCGAGGGGCAAGAGATCGAGGTGGTTCTCCTCCTCGCCGCGCCGATCCAGTCGGTCGTCGTCGTGCCCGCCGATTCCCTGCTGGCCGAAGGAACGAGCCCGTCCGACACCTTGGCCGCGCTCCCGGGCGAGCGCGCGAGAGGAATCCTCTCGATCCGACTCCATCACCCGGGCGCCGACTCTCTCTCGCCGATCGATTGCAGAGGCCTCCGCTTCCGCGCGGAACGCGCGTCGGGGGATTCGATCGAGATGCGTTCCCTGATCGCTCAAGTTCGCGCTTCCCGCGAGGGGACCCCTCTCGCTTCGCTCGCCCCCCTTGCCGAGGGAGCCGCGACCCTCGCGGTCCCCTTCTCCCCCGCGGTCTCGGTCGAGCCGGGGGAGTCCGTCGACGTCTTCTTCGAAGCGGATCTTCGCGCGGACGCCCCGCCCGGGGATTACCGCTTCACGGTCCTCGCCTCAGGAATCGACGCGGCCGACGGGAACGATGGGAATCCGGTCGCGGTCGCGTTCAATGGGGACAATGCGGACTTCTTCCGGACCGATACCATTCATGTACGAAGGATCAGCGAGCGTGTCGACGTCTTCGCCGACCTCCGCCTCCCCTCGACCTTCGTCGGGGGAGCGGCGGTCGAGGGGGCGGCGCGGCTCCGGTTCGCGCCGAGCGGGGGGAGCGAGACGGCCCCGGTTCGTCTCTCTTCTTTCCGGATCGTTGTCGAGGACGCGAGAGGAGAGCGGATCGATCCCGCGGAAGCGCTCGCGGGCGCGTCGCTCGTCACAGGAGCGAGCGAAGTCGCCGTCTCGGGGGTGCTCGGCGACGACGCGGTCCTCTTCTCCTTCGAGCCGCCGTTCGTTCTTCCACCCGCCGAGACGCTCGACGTCGCGGTCGACCTCGCGCTGGCGGCGAACCCAAGCGTCTCCTCGTTCCGGATCCGCCTCCCCATCGAAGAGGTCGCGATCGCCGATGGAAACACGGCGGCTCGGCGCGCGGACGGCGATTCGGGGGCGAACCCGTCCTCGTACGCGCATCGGGCGGAGAAGTCGTTCGCGGGGAGCCTCCGGAACTACCCGAACCCGTTCGCCTCCGGCCGCGAGGAGACGGCGATCGCATTCTACTCGCGCGCCCCCGGCCGCGCGGTGATCCGCATCTACACCGGGCTCGGGCTTGCCGTGAGGAGTTGGGAGAAGAAGATCGAGAGCTCGGGTCTCGTCGAAACCCGATGGGATGGAAAAAACGGAGACGGCCGGGAGGTCCTCTCGGGCGTCTACCTCGCGTCGGTGGAGGTCCTCTACGACGACGGGGAAAGGGACCATGAGGTTCACAAGATCGCGGTCCTCCGTTAGCCTGGAGGATGCACGAGTTTTCTACTGCGGCCGCGGATTGCAGCCGGCGAGGCCTTCCTTCCGTCGCCGCTTCCTAGAGCGTAGCTCGGGGCTACGCTTCCGGGAGCGGCTCGTCCAGGTCGGCCTCTCGGCGCGCACTCCGCGTCCTCGCTACGGAAACACGTGCATCCTCCAGGCGAGCCAGAACCGAACACGAGCTTCCTCCTGCGGCCGCGGAGGAGAGGGATCGGCCGTTGCTCGCTTTGGGAGCGGAGTCGGCCGCGTGATGCGCGCGTGCGGAGCGATCGCGCCGATCCTCTTTGCAGGAACGGCGGCTGCCGTCGAACGCGGCGGGGTCGAATCCCCGTTCGCGGCGGGGGTCGGCGCGCGCGCGCGCGCCCTTGGAGGCGCCTACGTCGCCGTCGCCGAGGGCCCGACCGCCGCGGCGTGGAACCCCGCCGGCCTCGCGTTCGGAGAGAGAAAGAAGATCGTGTTCTTTTATACATCACCTTTCGTGGAGGGGAACCGCTACACGTTCGCCGGCTACCAGCATCCGTTCCTCGGGCTCGGGACGTTCGGGTTCGGGAACTCCCGCTACGGGGTCGACGGCATCGACAAGTACGACGCGAGTGGCGCGGCCCTCGGGACCTTCTCCAGCGTGCAGAACGAGTGGATCTTCTCCTACGCGCTCCCGCCGATGGGGCCGCTCGCTCTCGGCGCGAGCGTGAAGGCGGAGACCCATTCGATCGACGGCCACCGGGCGACTGGGATCGGAGCGGATCTCGGAGCGATCGTCCGCGCGGAAGGATCGCCCGAGACCTTCCTCTCTGGCAGGAACGTCGCCTTCGGATGCGCAGTCCAAAACGCTCTCCGGCCGACCCTGGCGCTCGCCGAGGGAGAGGACCGCCACCCGATGCTTCTCCGCGCCGGGCTCGCGTACCGCATCCCCCTCGCGCGAGGCTCGGGGAACCTCCTCACCCTCCTCGGCGGCGTCGATTTGGGCGCGGAGAGCGGGTCGCGCGCGCGCGCCGGCGCCGAGTGCGTTCTCGATAACGGCCTCTCGCTCCGCATCGGCGCGAACGACGAGGAATGGGCGAGCGGTCTCGGCATCGAGATCGCGAACGGCCGCCTCGACTACACGTTCGGCTCGATGGAGCTCGGTTCGATCCATCGCCTCGAGCTCTCGTTCGCGTTCGGGAAGAGCCTTCGTGAGCGGATCGAGGAAGCGAGGAACCGAGAGGAACAGAAGCTCGGCGAGCGGACCGAGGAGGAACTGGCGAAGAAAGAGGAGCGCCAGCACGGGGCGAGCCTCGAGGAGGGAAACGCGCTTCTCGCCCACGGGGAGTACTCCGGCGCGGAAGCGGCCTTCGAACGCGCGCTCCTCTGGGACCCGGAGAGCGCCGAGGCGGCCGATGGGCTTCGCAAGGCGCGCGTTGAGAGGAGGATCGCCGCAGGCGATGCGCGGCTCGCCGCGGGGGATCTTCTCGAGGCGATCGCCGAGTATCGCGCCGCGCTTGCCATCGACCCGGACGACGAGCGCGCGAGCCGGCTCGCGGCCGAAACGACCGAGCGGCTCGATCGCTCGACGGCAAGAAGCCGAGAGGTGGGCGAGCGCCTCGCGCGTGGAATCGAGCACCTCGCGCTTTCGGATTTCGCGAAGGCGCGCGCGGAGTTCGAAAAGGCTCTCGAGATCGAGCCGGGAAACGCCGATGCGATGAGATATCAGGCCAGGGCCGATTCGCTCGTCGCCCTTCGCGTCGACATCCTCGTGGAGGAGGGGAACTGGTTCAGGGATCGCGGGAGGCCTGAGACCGCGATCGAGCGCTACGGCGAGGCGCTCGCCTTCCGTCCGGATCGAGACGACCTGGCCCGTGAGATCGCGCGCCTCCGCGCCGGCGCGCCGTCCGAGACGCGGAGAGACGAACCGGTCGCGCCGCCGAGCGAGACGCCCGCTCCGCGGCCTCTCACGGCAGACGAGCTTCGCGAGGCGGAGAGGATGTACCGATCGGGCCTTGACGCTTTCAAGGCGGGCCGATACGGGGAGGCGAACCGGTACTTCGAGTTCGTGTACGGTCTCTCGCGCGCATACGAGAACGCGGAATCGTATCTGAAGCAGTCCCTTCTCTTCCTCGGCATGGACCTCTACACGGGCGGGCGGCTCGAGGAGGCGATTCGAAACTGGGAGCGAATCCTGGAGATCGACCCGGAAGACGAGAAGGCGCTCTCCTATCTCGGAAGGGCGAGGGCCGAGGCGCGAAAGACCCAGGATCTCCCGCAGAGGACGCAGTAAGATGGCGATGGAAAAGCGAATCTTCATCAGCCTGAAGTGGATCTTCGCGATCTCGGTGGGCGCGCTCCTCTCGGTGCTCACGCTCGCTTCGGGACGGATCATCATCGAGAAGGAGCGCGAGGTTCTCGAGGCGGAAACGCAGCGAAGGCTTCTCGCGCAGTGCCGGAACCTCGCCTCGCTCAGCTCCTCTCCGCTTCTCGACGAGTTCCCCGAGTTCGTCCTCCACCCTTTGCTCAAGGACATCCTCGAGGAGAACGCGGAGCTCGCCCACGCGGTCGTGGTCGACCGGGAGGGCCGGATTCGGGGCGACGCGGACCTTCGGAGGATCGATCAGCCCTTCGAGGATCGCCCGGGGCTTTCCCTCCTCGCCGTCGATCTTCCGAAAGAGAGCCGCGAGACCTTCCGGCACGACGAGGAGATCCTCAAGGTGTCGGTTCCCGTTCTCTATCGCGACGGAGCCCTCCTCGGCACGGTCCACCTCGGCATGCGGAAAGACCACGTCCGCCGGGCGATCGCGGACGCGCAGAAGAACACGTTCCAGGTCGTTCTCGGCGCGCTCGCGATCGGACTTGTCTTCACGATCTTTCTTACATCAAGAATTGTTCGGCCGATCAACCAGCTGACCCGGGGAACGGAGGAGATCGGGCGCGGGAATCTCGATTACCGAATCGAGGTGAAGAGCCGCACGGAGGTCGGCCGCCTGGCCCGAACGTTCAACGAGATGACGGCGCGCCTCAAGGAA
Source organism: Candidatus Eisenbacteria bacterium (assembly GCA_016867715.1). Lineage (NCBI taxonomy): Bacteria > Candidatus Eiseniibacteriota > Candidatus Eiseniibacteriota bacterium. Next base: position 5,991 of record VGIW01000039.1, read on the forward strand.
GCGCAGAAGGCGATGATCGAGAGGGAGCGCTTGAACCGCGATCTCGAGATCGCTCACGAGATCGAGGAGAAGCTCCTCCCGCGCCCGAACCTCGAGGTCCCCGGGTACGACGTCGCCGGATTCCATCGGTCGGCGCGCGTCGTGGGAGGGGACTACTACGACCTCATTCCGATCGACGAGGAGCATGTCGGCATCACCGTGGCGGACGTGGCGGGGAAGGGGATCCCGGGGCTCGTCGTGATGGCGATGACGAGCGCGCTTCTTCGGTCGCATGCGCCTCGCTATCGCTCCCCGGCGGAAATGCTCACGGTCCTCAACGCGATGCTCCTGCCGAACATGCGCCGCGGGATGTTCATCACGATGTTCTACGGGATCCTCCACCTCCCGACCGGGCGGTTCGTCTTCGCGGGAGCCGGGCACAATCCGCTCGTCCACTTCCGCGCGGACACGGGGCTGCAGAGCCTCGTTGGAACGAAGGGAATCCCGCTCGGGCTTTACTCCGAGGGGCGCTTCGCGGAGAGGATCGCGAACCAGAGCATCGTTCTTCAGCCGGGGGACGGGTTTCTCCAGTACACCGACGGCGTCAGCGAGGCGACGAACCCCGCTCTCGAGGAGTTCGGCATCGACGGCCTCCTCTCGGTCGCGCGGAGGGAGTGCGGCCACGGATCCCGAGAGATCGTCGAGGCGATTCTCGAGGAGGTGCGGCGCTTCTCGGAGGGCGCTCCGGCGGCGGACGACCTCACGATCCTCGCGGTGAAACGGGCCGGCGGGGCGCGAGCCCGCGCCAGAGCGGCCCGGGAAGGCGCATCAAGCCGATGAACGATCGGTCCGATACTCGGAAAGAGGTGCCTATGGCTTGCTCGGCCGAAATCAGCGGGCGGAGGAGGATCCGTGCCTGCGGCGGCTTGGATCCGCTCGCCCGCTCGAGCGAGGACTCTTGGTATCAGCTCGAGATTCCGGCGCGCATCGACTCGGTAGGGCCGCTCTGCGCGTTTCTTACGGTCCTTTGCGAGCGGCACGGGCTCTCGACGGAGGAGGCGCGCTGCGTCGAGATCTCGGCGTACGAGACGTGTCTCAACATCATCGAGCATGCCTACGGCTTCGACCGAAGCGGACGGATCACGGTCCGAGTCCGGTTCGCGGAGAATCGCGTCGTCCTGGCTTTCTCCGACAAGGGAAGGGGCGTGGATCCGGGGCGGATTCCGCCTCCCGACGTCGCGGATCCCCGGGTGCGCCTCAGAGGGCGCGGGTTCGGACTCGAGATCATCCGGAACTCCGTCGACCGGATGCGCTACAGGAAGACATCCCGAGGAGAGAACACCTTGCTGCTCGTCAAACTCCTCCCCGGACGAGGAACGAGCAACGCGGCGCCCGGCTCGACCGATTGGCGCGAGGGGGGCGAAGCATGAACCAGACGAACACTTCGTTTGAGGTCCGGGCGCGGATCGCGCGCGAGGAGCCGGGAATCGTCGAGCTCGCGCTCGAAGGGCGTCTCGACGCCGAGGCGCTTCCGGAAGTTCTCCTTCGGATCGAGGAGGCGAGGGAGAAAGGCTGCGTGCGCTTTCTCGTCGCGCTCGATCAGGTGACGTTCATCGGTTCGGCCGGGATCGGGGTCTTCCTTTCCCTCGTCGAGGAGATGAAGAACGAAGGCGGAGGAGTCGTCTTTCTCGGCGTGGCTCCTTCCATTCAGAGGATCTTCGAGGTGCTGAACGTTCTGGAGTTCCTCATGATCCGCGAGGACCGAGAAGAGGCGATCCGGCTTCTTCTTTCTCCGGAGAGCATCTCGACACCCTGAGGCCGGACGCGATGGCGGAGACGGAGTATCTAGACTTTCTCGGCGAGGAGAACCCGACGGCTCTCCGGAAGCACATCCTCGGTCTCGAGACGCTCCTCGATCTCACGCGTTCCCTCATGGTCATCCAGGACCGGCGAACGCTCGACGGTTTTCTTCTCCTCACCGCGATGGGGCTTCTCTCAGTCTCCCGCGCGATCCTTCTCGCGCCCGATGGAAGCGAAGACCGCTTCCATCTTCACGTGCGCGGGCTCCGCGAGAAGGAGATCCGGAGCGCGCTCGGCCTCCGGCCCTCGGGCGTCTTCGCGCGGAGGATGCGGGTCGCCTCGGGGATCGTCGAGGTCCGCGCGGACGGCCTCTCCAAGAGGGAAAGCGGGGATATCGAGCTCCTGCGGTCGAACGGGATCCGCTACGCCGTGCCGATTCGGGTGAAGGACCGGCTGAACGGGATCCTCCTTCTCGGGGAGCGGGTGCACGGAGAGAAGCTCTCCCCCTTCGAGAACCGGATGCTTCGCTCGATCCTCGACATCGCGGGCGTCGTGATGGACAACACGGAGCTCTACGACGACCTCCGGAGCGCCAATCGCGCGATGGAAGCGCAGAACGAGCGCCTGAAGGAGCTGGACCGGCTGAAGACCGAGTTCCTTTCCAATGTTGGGCACGAGCTTCGAACGCCGATCACGAGCGTGATCGGCTTCGCCGAATGCCTCCGCTATCCCGAGATCGACGAGGCGACCCGCATGGAGTTCGCGGGGCACATTCTCGAGCAGGGCCAGCGTCTTTCCAACCTCATCGATCAAGTCCTCGATCTTTCGGAGATCACGGAGCAGACGCTCCGCGTCGAGCCGCGGGAAGCGGACCTGAACGAGCTCGTGCGGGAGGTGGCCGATTCGCTCCGGCGGGAGATCGAGGCGAAGAACCTCTCGATCGAGCTCGATCTCTCCCCCGACCTTCCTCCTTCTCGATTCGACCCGAAGCGGACGAAGCGGGTCGTGAGGAACCTTCTCGACAACGCGATCAAGTTCTCCCACGCGAAGGGAAGAGTCCGGATCTCGAGCGAGGTCATGGACGGCACGGTCGCTCTTCGCGTGAGCGACGAAGGGGTGGGTATCCCTCAGGGGTCGCTCGACTCGATCTTCGACTCCTTCCGCCAGGTCGACGGCTCGGAGACTCGCGTCCATGGAGGCGCGGGAGTCGGCCTCGCCCTCGTCAAGGAGATCATGGAGAGCCAGAACGGATCCGTCTCGGTCGAATCGACGCCCGGCAAGGGGAGCACCTTCACGATCCAGCTCCCGCGAAGCGAAGAGAACCAGATCCCCGAGACGCCGCCCGCTCGTTGACGAAGTCCGCCGACGGGGATCACAACCCTTGCGGCTTGTCTCCGAACTCCATCCCGCACCCATCCGCCAGGGGCTCATTCATGCGGAGCGCCCCGCTCGATCTGGTCGAGCGCGCGGTCGAGAACCGGCGCGATCGCCGACGGTGACGACGATCGCTCGGCGAGACACTCTCATTCCTTCATGTGTGGACGGAATCGCCCGCGCACGGGACGGCGCGCGGGCACGGCGGGCCGGCGGGAGGAGTTGCTCCGCGCCCACGCGGCGACGGCGAGCGCGTCGTTCGAGCTTAGGGGGTCACGTTCGCGGGTTTCGCCTGCGGGACACCCGGCTCGACCCTCGGCGCCGCGGAGGGGACCTGCTTCGGCCGGTTCTCGCGGGAACGCCAGCACCCGCCGTCGAAGTAGACGCCTTCCTCGATCACGAGGTTCTTCGTGTAGATGTTTCCCTCGAAGCGCGAACCGGTCTGAAGCTTCACGCCTTCCTTGGCGTTGACCTCGCCGTTCAGATTGCCGGCGATCGTCGCCTGCTTCGTCTCCACCTCCGCCCGAACCTTCCCGGTCTTCCCGATCACGAGCGTTTCCGAGACGATCAACTTCCCCTCGAACTGACCGTCGATTCGGATGCCGCCGTTCACGTTGATCGTCCCGTTGAACATGCACCCCTCGGCGATGATCGATGCCACGCTACCCGCTCCCTCCCCAAGATCTGTTCTTGCCATCTCCAACTCTTTCATTCAGGGTAAGTTACCGATCCCCCACGCGAGAATAGAGGAAGCGGATTCCGCGGGTCAAGCCGTTTCTCCTTCCGACTATGCTAGACTTCCCCGGGATCGTCGGGCGTTCGGAGAGAGACCATGAAGCGCATTCCCCGAAGAGACGAGGCCGCCGACCGCTTCCGGGGGGGGATCGCCTCGGTTCTTCTCGTCGGCTTCGCGGCGGGGATCCTCGCGGGCCTCTCGAGAGTTGCGGCGAACCGGTACCCCGACGCGGGCCTCTCGAACCTCGCGATCGCCGCGTTCACCGCGGAGCTGAACCGGGTCTTCTTCCTCTCCGCGGCAATCGGCATTCCGGCGGTCTTCCTCATTTACGTTCTCTATCGGATCGCCCCGCGCTCCTTTCCCCGCACGACGGCCGTTCTCTTCCTTCTCGTTTCCCTTCTCGCGGTGAGCCGGACCGACTTCTACCGAGGACCCGCCTCCGCCTCGGAATGGAGCGTCCTTCTCCTCGCCCGCCGAACGGTTCTTCTTCTTTGCTGTCTCGCGGCGGCCCGTCTGCTCCGGGAGACGTTCCCTTTCTTCCGGGCGCTCCGCGCGCTCTCGTCGCTTCGCATCCCGCTCCTCCTCCTTTTCCTCCTCGCCGCGGTGAACAGCGGGGCGGTCATCAACCACATGAAGAACATGCCGCGAGGCTCGAACGTGATCCTGATCACCTTCGATTCGATCCGCGCGGATCATCTCGGTTTCTCCGGTTACGAACGCCCGACGAGCCCGACTCTCGATCGGATCGCATCCGAAGCGGTCGTCTTCGGCTCCGCCTTCACGACCTGCCCCGAGAGCCCGCAGGCTCTCGCATCCGTCCTGACGGGACGCTGGCCGCGCGCCCACGGCGTCCGCCGCATGTGGGACCTGCTCGGGGAAGCCCAGGTCTCTCTCGCGGAGATTCTCTCCGACAAGGGATACGTCGCGGGGGCGTTCGTCTCCCTGCCCGGGCCGAAAGGGAAAAGCGGATTCGAACAGGGCTTCGACCGTTTCTTCCTAGCTGAAGCTCATGAATCCGAACGAATCACCGGCGAAGCGATTCGATGGATCGACTCGGAGAGGAAACGACCGATCCTCGCGTGGGTCCATTACGCGGACGCAAGCATGCCGTACGAACCATCCGCGTCGGGGAGCGCGTTCGCCGCCCCGTACGGACCGGACGCGTCCCGGGAGGGCTTCCGCTACGAACCCGCGCGGGCCTGCCGCGTGTTCGGCCATGAGAGGCTCGCCGTGGACGACAGCGCGCGGGCGGTCTCTCTCTACGACGGAGAGATCCGCCGCGTGGACGAGGAGATCGGCCGGCTCCTCGGGCATCTCGAACGGACCGATCGGATCCACGACACGGCGATCCTCCTCGCGGGGACGCACGGGGAGAGCCTCGGCGAGCACGAGTACTTCTTCTCCCATGGGGATTTCCTCTTCGACACGTGCCTGCGCGTCCCGATGATCCTCCGCGCGGCCAACCTCCCCTCGCGCGTCGTCCCGACCCAGACGCGGCTCGTCGATCTCCTCCCCACCCTCCTCGACGTCCTTCACCTCCCGATTCCGGCGGACGTCGACGGGCGATCCCTGCTCGGAACGGTCGAGCGGCCGGACGGCTTCCCGGACCTTCCGGTCTTCGCCGAATCGGAGGTCTCTCTCTTCCCGGCCATCAACAGAAGGCGGCCGATCCCGGGGATCGAGGGGAAGCTCGAAGCGGTGCGCGAGCGAGGGTGGAAGCTGATCCTTTATCCGACAAACATCGGGGTCCGCGCGGAGCTCTACGACCTTTCGGCGGATCCGGGGGAGACGGTCGACCGCGCGGCCGATTCCCCGGAAGTCGCGGCCGCGCTTCGCGCGACGCTCGAAGAATGGAAGGCGGGCTCCCCGGCGGCTTCCGCCCGAAGAGAGAGCCCGCCCCCCGATTGGGTCTTCGCCGTCGGCGACCCGCCGGCTATCCCTTGAGCGCTTTCCGAAACCCCTCGGTCAGAAGCGGCACGATCTGGAACATGTCTCCGACGAGCCCATAGTGCGCCACCTTGAAGATCGGCGCGTTCGCGTCCTTGTTGACCGCGACGATCGTGTCGGCGGTTCGCATCCCCGCCAGGTGCTGGATCGCGCCGGAGATGCCGCACGCGAAATACAGCTTCGGCTTTACGGTCTTTCCGGTCTGCCCGATCTGGTGCGGGTAGGCGATCCACCCGGCGTCGACGACCGCGCGCGAGGCGCCGACCGCGCCGCCGAGAACGTCAGCGAGCTCTTGGACCACGCGGAAGCCCTCCGGACCGCCGACCCCTCGTCCCGCCGCGACGATCACGTCCGCCTCGTCGAGGTTGACCGTCTTCCCTGCCTCGGCAACGAGCTCGATGATCTTCGCCCGAAGATCCTTCTCGTCGATCGAGGGAGCGATCCTCTCGATCGCCGGGCTCGCGGCGCGCTCCTCCGGAAGAGGGAACGCCTTCGGGCGAACCGTGAAGACCTTCGGACCCGCCGAGCGGTTCTCGACGTCCGCGGCGAGGTTCCCTCCGAAGACCCCGCGCCTCCCGACATAGAGCCCGCCTTCGACGGAAAGCTCCGTGCACTCCTGGACGACCCCTCCCTCGAGATCGGTCGCGAGGGCCGCGCCGAGCTCGCGGCCGTTCAACGAGCCGACGATGAGGATCGCCTCCGGCTTTCTCTCCCGAGCGAGGGCCGCGAGCGCGGCCGCGTGGCTCTCCGGACGGCAGGGAGCGAGCCGGGCGTCGTCGAGGACGAGAACCCGGCCCGCGCCCGCGCCGGCGAGCGGGGCCAGAAGCGCGTCGTCCGCCGGCCCGAGGACGACCGCCTCCACGCGGCTCGCGTCTCCTCCGGCGAGAGCCGATGCCTTCCCCAGCAGTTCCTTCGTGGTGCGCGAAACCCCGGACGGGACGCGCTCCGCGACGACCCAAATCGATTGCGACATCGTGTTTCGCCTCCCGTCTATAGAATTTTCGCGTCTAGAATTTTCTTAACCAAAGCATCCGCCATTTCCTCGGGTTCGCCCGGGATCATCTGGACCGCCCCGGGCGGAGAAGGAGGCGTCAGCTTGCGAACCTTCGTCGGCGAGCCGTCGGCTCCCGTCTTCGCGGGATCGAGGCCGAGGTCGGCGGCGGTCCACACGGGGACTTCACGCTTCGCCGCCTTTCGAATCCCGAGAAGAGACGGATACCGCGGAGGGTAGATCCCCTTGATCACGGTGACGACCGCGGGAAGGGACGACTCGACGATCTCCTTCCCCGCCTCGAGCGCCCGAGCGACGCGGATCTTCCGGGCGTCCGGGTCGCAGTCGATCACCTCGCCGACGAACCCGAGCACCGGAAACCCGAGGAGCCGCCCGAGCGCGGGGCCGACCACCGCCGCGTTGTCGTCCGCGGCTCGATCGCCGCAGAGCACGAGGTCGGCGCCGCCTACCTTCTCGACGGCCGCCGCGAGCGCGCGCGCGGTCGCATGCGGATCCCCGCCGTCCAAGGCCGGATCCGCGAGGAGAAACGCTTCGTCCGCGCCGACGGCGAACGCCGACTCCTTCAGGATCTTCTCGGCCCGCCGGGACCCCACGCAGAGCACGACGACGCTCCCCCCCTTCTTATCGCGAAGCTGGAGCGCGGTCTCGATCGCATAGGGACCGATCGGGTCGATCAGAAAGCTCGCGTCGTCCCGCGCGGCCAGGGAACCTTTCTCCGTAACCCGAACGCCTTCCGGCGTTTCGAGCACCTCCTTCACGCAGACGATGGCCTTCATGGCACCTCCCCGCTGGCGAGAATGGAACGGATCGGGACGGGACCCGGTCGGGGGTCCCGGGACGGGCATTGTGGAACAAGGGTATCACCCGGCCGGAACGAGCGTCAAGCCGGGGAGAGGAGAGGGGATTTCCGGAAGAAAATCCGGTTTATCAAAAGAAAACGCTTGCGTTTGCGGGCGTTTCCTGGCATGCTTCCTGGTCAGAGAAAGCCTCCTGCCTCCCTCGTGATCGTTGGTCCCTAATAGAAGACGCGGAAGGGACTTAGCGCCCGAACCCATGGGTCGATTCGACACGAGCCAAGGGCGGGAGGCCTTTCTCGTTTCCCTTGTTTCCGACCGGAAACAGAGAAGGGGAGGAACCCGCGTCGGGCTCTCCCCTTCGGCTGATCTCGTGTCCGCTCCGCTCCTATGATTCACCAAATCGCCGGGAGGAACTCCTTCCTCCAAGTGGTTGACAGGGTATCATGGGAAGGCGCCAAAGTCAAGGACGGAGACCCGCGGGAACCGGCTTCCCGCATGTGGGTTGAACGCGAACAGGACCAGGCGGTTTGGGCGCGGCTTGCGGACTGAGGGCGGCGCGGCTTTCGGGTCTTCGCATCCGGGTGCCGAAACCGAGCGGGAGACCGAATCATGGAGAACACACGCATGTCATCCGGGGCAGCTCTCTATGCCATCCTCGCCGCATTGATCTCTCTCCAACTCTCAGGAACTTCTCTCGCCGCGGATCCCGGTCCGGAGGGCGATGGCTTCCTCGGCGTGATCACCCAGGATCTGACCCCTCCTTTGCGCGAAGCTCTTGGAATGAAAGACGAAGCCGGCGTTCTCGTAAACTCGGTGGTCCCCGGAAGCCCGGCCGAGCAGGCGGGCGTGAGGGTCGGTGATGTTCTCCTTCGGCTCGACGGAAAGGAGCTTGGGAGCTCGAGAGGGCTTCGGGAGGCCGTCTCCTCGCTCTCGGTCGGGGATACGGCCGAGCTCTCATTATTGAGGAATAGCAAGAAACATACCCTTAGGGTAGAGATCGGGGCCCGACCCGAGGCGCCAGCGAGGGCCGGGCGCTTCGCGATTGGGCGAAGCGCGTATCTTGGTCTCCAGCTTCACGATCCGGATGCAGACCTCGCATCGTACTTCGGGATCCGCGAGGGGGCGGGGGTTCTCGTCCTCGAGATCGACGAGGCGAGCCCGGCATCCGAGGCGGGGTTCCGGAGCGGGGATGTCATCCTCGCCGTCGGCGGCGAGCCGACCGGAACCGCCGAGGCGGTCCAGCGCGCGGTGGCGGCCCGCGACCCGGGCGAGACGGTGGAGTTCGAGCGCCTCCGGAAGGGGAACGCGGAGCGCGTCTCGGTGACCTTGGGGGAGAAGCCCCTCCTCCCGTGGGCTGCAAGAGCCTGGAAGCCGTTCGCGCGGTTCGATCGCGAGGCCGCTCGCGGTCTCGGAGAGAAGATCGAGCGCCAAGTGGAGAGGCTGGAGAAGGAGATGGAGAAACTCAAGAAGGAGATCGAACGCATGAAGAACAAATAGCTCGGCACATGCCCCCCTTCCCCACGATCCCACACGGGTGTTAGGCTAGGAGTGGCGGCACCCGAACTCGCATCGCGCCCGCGTTTCGCCCGAACCACGAGGTCCCCGCAAGACGATCATGAAGGTCACGGAGGTTTACGCGAGCCTTCTCGGCGAATCCACGGAAAGCGGACGGCCATGCGTCCTCGTCCGCTTCACCGGATGCTCCCTCCGCTGCCGCTACTGCGACACGCCGTACGCCTTCCACGGAGGAGAGGAGATGGCGCCCGAAGAGGTCGCGGCCCGGGTCCGCGAGCACGGGATCGATCTCGTTCTCCTCACCGGAGGGGAGCCTCTCGAGCAAGAGGATCTCCCCCGCCTCGTCGAGATCCTCCTTGGCCGAGGGCACGAGGTGCTGGTCGAGACCGGCGGGCATCGTCCGATCGAGACGCTCGATCCTCGCGTCCTCAAAATCCTCGACATCAAGTGTCCGGGGAGCGGCCACGCGGACGCCATGCTCTGGAGCAACCTCGACGCGCTCGGCCCGCGGGACGAGGTCAAGTTCGTCCTCGTCGACCGGGCGGACTATGAATGGGCGAAGGGAGCGCTCGCGGAGAAACTCCGCGGCGTGCGCGGGCCGGTTCTCTTCTCCGCCGCGTACGGGCGGCTCGCCCCGGCGGAGCTGGCGGGATGGATTCTCGAGGACCGCCTCCCGGTCCGCCTGGGGATCCAACTTCACCGGATCCTCTGGCCGGACCGCGAGCGGGGGGTTTGAGGAATGGAGGGGCGCGTGCGATCGGTCGTCCTCGTGAGCGGAGGGATGGACAGCCTCGTGGCCGCCGCGCTCGCCGTCCGGGAGGGAGAAGCGGCCTTCCTGCACGTCTCGTACGGCCAGCGAACCGAGGCGCGCGAGCGGCGTGCGTTCCGCGCGATCGCGGACCACTACCGGATCGAAAAGCGCCTCGAGGTCGACTTTCCGGCGCTCAAGGCGATCGGCGGATCCGCCCTGACCGACCCCTCGATCCCGATCCGGACCGGTGGGATCGACAGGGACTCGGTGCCGGCCTCCTATGTTCCGTTCCGGAACGGCCTCTTGGTCTCGATCGCGGTCTCGTGGGCGGAGGCGATCGGAGCGGGCGCGGTGTACATCGGGGCGGTGGAGGAGGACTCCTCCGGGTACCCCGACTGCCGCCAGGCGTTCTTCAACGCGTTCGGCGAGGCGGTCCGGATCGGAGCGGCAAGGGGCGAGTCGATACGGATCGTCACGCCGCTCATCCGCATGTCGAAGCGCGAGATCGTCCGTCTGGGCCTTGAGCTCGGGGCGCCCTTTTCGCTCTCTTGGTCCTGCTACGTCGGGGAGGAGACGGCCTGCGGCGTTTGTGATTCGTGCCGCCTGAGGCTGCGGGCCTTCCGGGAAAACGGCGTCCCGGACCCGATCCCCTATGCCTCCGGAACCGAGGGATGAGGGTCGGCCGCGTTTTTTTCGGCGTCGTGTGAACAATCACCCGTCCCTGGGAGTAAGGAGGGTAGCGCCGACCATCGGGGGGGGATTCGAGATGTTCGAGTTGTTCGCCTTGTTCGTTCTGATCGCGGTCTTCGTCGTCGCGGTGAAGCTGTTCGGCCTCGTTCTTCACGTACTCCTCTTCCCGCTCAAGCTCGCGGCGGGCTTGTTGTTCGGTCTTCTCCTCCTCCCGATCCTCCTCCTCGCCCTCCCGTTTCTCCTGATTGCCGGGATCGGCGCGGTGCTGGGGATCGGCGTTCTCCTCCTCCTTCTTCTCGCCGCCGGTCTCGCCGCCCTGGCCGCCGTCCTCTAGCACGAAAAGAAGAGGACCCCGAGCGATCGCCTGCGAGGTCCTTGCGTGGAATCGAGAACCTGGTTTTCTTTCAGGCCCTAGAACAAGAAATGGATGTTGAAGGTCGCGGCCGCAACATGGGTCTGGGTCTTCGCGCCGCCGAGACCGAGCGCGAGCGGGTAGAGCGCCGCTCCGACGGTGACTTGGTCGGTTACGAGCGTGGAGAGCCCGAGGAAGAAGCCGAGATCGACCAGGGTCGCCGCCTCGCCCTTGTCGTCGAAGGTCCCGTTCGTCACGAACGCGATCGAACCTCCCATCTCGACGGGAATCCCGTAGTACTCCCACGGCTTGAAGGCGATCTTCGACCCGAAGGCGATCTGGGCTTCGCCGTAATCGACAAGACGGAATCCCCCCTCGAAGAAATATCGATAGGAATCGTACCGGAGGGTCCCGATGCCGTCGGCGATCGGGTAGAGCGAGTAGCCGAAACCGACCCTTCCCGCGCGCGAGGCCGACTCGCCGGGAGAGGGGAGAGCCAGAACGAGACCGCAGACCGCAATCCATCCGACCAAGAGCTTCGCTGATTTCATCGTTCTCTCCTTGCCGGTCAATCGAGTTCTTGTTCCGTTCGACCGAAGACCGTGCCGATTGTACGGATCGCTATCGTCCGAGGCAAGGTCTATCGACCGGGCGATCGCGTTCCTCGCGGCTATGATACAATGATCCGAGGAGTGCCGGACTCATGAAGTGGGAGCGCTTCGCCCGCAGTTTCAGCCGCATCGTTTGGGTCGTGATCGCGGAGTACGCGGTTCTCGTCCTTCTCTTCTTTCTGGCGATCCGCCTCTTCTCTCCGAGCGTCGCCCAGATCGCGAGCGCCGCAGCGGTTCTTTTCGGCGTTCTTTCGCTGCTCAACTTTCTACTCGCGCCGCGGCTCTCCGGCGGACGATCCGCCGCCTCTCTCGCCAAGCATCTCGTCCTTCTCCGCGACGATTTCGTCTACCTACGATGGTACTTCGACGAGATCCTCGAGACGATGAGCTCGGCGGTGATCGTCCTCGACCGTCTCCTCACGGTCCGCTCCCTGAACCACGCGGGACGGAGCCTCCTCTCGCTCCGCGAGAAGGAAGAGCTGATCGGCCGTCCTTTCCGCATTCATCCTCTCTCGAAAGAAGTTTACTCGGGAGATCTCTACACGTATCGAGGAAGAGCGCTCATCGACGTCTTCGAGGCGTGCGCCCGCGAGGGGACGTCGATTCTTCTCGAGAAGGTCCCCTATCGACGGACCGAGGCCGAGGACCCGATCCTTCTCGACATCCTCGTGCACCCCTGGAAAGACCGCCGCGACGACACCGAGCGGCTCGTGATCCGGCTTGACGAGAAACGCATGAACGGAAGCCGCGGGACGCCGGTCGATCTCGAGGAGCTTCTCGCCCTCTCTCACTCTCCGCCCGCGCCGGAGCCGCGGGAAGTAGATTACCCGGCCTCAGCGGAGCTGCGCGAAGGCTGCGCGACGGTGCGCGACCACCTTCAAGCGCTCCTCGCTTCCTCGCAATCGATCGGGCAGGTCTTGGGACCGGACGAGCGGGGCCCGCGCGCGGAGCTTCTCCTCTTCGAGATGCAGGTGAAGCGGATCCTCGACATGATCGAGCGGATGGAAGTGCAGATGGGAGGAGGCGCCTCCTGAGCAGGCCGGGGAACGTTCGGCCGTCCTCGCCGGGACTCTCGAGAAGAGAACGGATCTTCCTCGCCGCCGTCTTTCTCCTTTCCTTCGCCATCCGCGCCCTCTACATCCTCGAGATTCGCGACAACCCCTTCTTTGAGAGCCCGATTCTGGACGAGGAGATCCATTTCGATTGGGCCTCGCGGCTCGCGCGTGGCGAGCCCTGGATGCCCGGCGAGCCGTTCTTCCGCGCGCCTCTCTATCCCTACTTCCTCGCCCTGCTCTTCCGAATCGGCGGGATCGACTTTCTGGTCCCGCGTCTTCTCCAAGCGGCGCTCGCCGCGTTGAATCCGGTTCTTCTCTATCTGCTCGGGCGGCGGCTCTTCTCGAAGACGACCGCCGCGGTCGCGGCCCTCGCGCTCGCGGGGCATGGGATGCTTCTCTACTTCGACGCGAGCTTCCTCCTTGAGACGCTTCTCCTCCCGCTTCTTCTTCTCGCGCTCCTTCTCCTCGCCGGGGCCTCCTCGGAGCGCGCGGGGCTCGGCGCCTGGCTCGCCGCCGGGGCTGCGCTCGGGCTCGCGTCGATCACGCGGCCGAACATCCTTCTCTTCGCGCTCCTTCTCCCCGCGTGGATCGTCTCTCTTGAAAGGACGAAGAAGAGGGCGAAAGCGGTCCTCTTCCTTCTTCTCGGGATCGCGCTCCCAATCGCGCCGGTCTTCCTCCACAACCTCTCCGCGGGAGAGCCGGTCCTCGTCAGCTGGCAGGGAGGGATCAACTTCTACATCGGGAACAACCCGGAGTCGGACGGCATGACGGCGATCGCCCCGGGAACCGAGGGGACCTGGTGGGGAGGCTACCGGGACATGATCCGGATCGCGGAGCGCGCGAGCGGACGACCGCTCGCCCGGCGCGAGATCTCGGCGTATTGGACCGGCGAGGGAGTTCGCTTCATGCGTGAAAAGCCCCGCGAGGCGGCCGCGCTCCTCGTCAAGAAGACGTATCTTCTCTTCAACGATTTCGAGATCAGCAACAACCAGGGGATCTACTTCTTCAAGAGATACTCGACGATCTTCTCGGCGCTGCAGAGTTTTGGGTTCGGGATTCTCTTCCCCTTGGCGGCGGCGGGCGCCGTGCTCGTCCGCTGGAACCGGCGGCGTCTTCTCTTGATCCTGCTCCTCGCCTCCTACTCCGCCTCGGTGATCCTCTTCTTCGTGACCGCACGCTACCGTATGCCGCTCGTTCCCCCTCTTCTCCTCCTGGCCTCGGCCGCCCTCACGCATTGGACGGCCGCGCGCGGGGACTTTCGGCAGAAGAGGCGGATCTTCTCGCTCGGGGCGTTCGCGGCCGCGGCGATGCTCTCGAACTCGAACATCTATCAGCTCGACCGGAACGAAACCGCCCAAGGCCACTACAACGTGGGCGTGGTCCGGCTGACGGCGGGGAGGTTCGACGAGGCGGCGGTTCACTTCCGGACGGCGCTCGCGGACAAGCCGCGCTACGTGAACGCGCGGTACAATCTAGGCCTCTCGCTTTCGTACGGAGGCAAGCTCGACGAAGCGCGGGAAGTGCTCGAGGCGCTGATCGTGGATCATCCGGAGCACGCGGAGGGGCGGCGGGCGCTCGCCCCGGTCCTCTGGAGACAGGGGGAAAAGGAGGAAGCTCTCCGTGAACTCGATGAAGCGATCCGTCTCCGGCCGCGCTTCTCGGACGCGCTTCGCGCGCGGGCCGCGCTCCTCGAAGAGATCGGCCGAGCGGAGGACGCGGAGCGGGATCGAAGGCTCGCCGCGGAAATCGAGGGACGCGCGCCCGCGTGGCCCTGACCGCGGCGGATGGGCGGCGCGAGGCGTCCGCGCGTCTTGCATGCCGCGGCTGAACCGCGCAAAACGGCGGGCACGCCACCCGTTCTCTCGGCTATACTATCTTCGGAGCCGAGCCGCGGTTACGATAAGAGGCTCCGGAAGGGAGCGATCCGAGTGCGATCCGCCGTCGTGTTTCTCCTCCTCCCGATCCTTCTCTCCACCGCGCGCGCCGACGACATCGATCGGAAGGCGGATGCGCTCTACGGGCGCCTCATGCCCCCCTGCTGCTACACCGGACTCCTCCGAGATCACCACTCGGCCGCCGCCGATACGATGAAGCAGGAGATCCTCGGTCTTCTGAGGGAAGGGAAGAGCGAAGAGGAGATCGTGGACCACTACGTCCGCCGTTACGGCGAGAAGATCCTCGCGGTCCCTATCGAACGGGGATTCAACCGTCTCGCGGTTCTCGCTCCGATTCTCGCCCTCGCGGGGGGGGCGCTCTTCGTGGCCGATCGGATCCGGCGAAGACGGAGAAAGCCGGGTGCCGCGCCCTCCACTCCGGAACCCGCGGGGATCGATCCCGGAATGGATGAGAGGATCGAGCGGGAGATTCGGGAAGAACACGAACCTCGATGAACCGTTTTCGCATCTCGATCCTCGCGCTCTTCGCCCTCGCTCTCTTCTTCGCTCCCGAACCCGATCGCGCCCATTTGTTCGAGCGCTCCCTTCTCGCCCTTTCCGAGGAGATCGCCCGATCGGTGGCGGGCGCATCGATCGGAGAGCTTCAACTCTCGGTCGGCGGGGAGAACGGGGCTCTTCTCGACAAGGCGAGGGCGGGGCTTCTCGACGAGCTTCGCGAGAGGGGAACGCGCGTGGAGCCCGGCGCGCCTCCTCTCCACGTGGAGCTCGAACGGAATGAGAAGCGCGCCTTCGCTCGCTGGCGCCTCGGCGACGAGGAGGAAGCCGAGGCCTCGCTCCGCTTCATCGGGATCACCTCTCTCCTTCCTCCTCTTGTCGCGATCCTCGCCGCTCTTCTCTTTCGGCGCGTGCTTGTCTCGCTCTTCCTCGGCGTCTGGATCGGCGCGACGTTCCAGAGCAACGGAAACCCGATCGCCGGGCTTTGGGTCTTCCTTCGCACGTACGTCGTCCAGGAGGCCCTTCTCGATTCCTTCCGCCTGGAGATCATCGGCTTCGTGATCGGGCTCGTCGCACTCGTCGGGATCATGAGCCGAGGCGGGGGGATGCAAGGAATGATCCGGCTTCTCATGCGCTTCGTCCGATCGGCGCGCTCGGCCCAGCTCGTTACCTTCGGGATGGGCCTCGCGATCTTCTTCGACGACTACGCGAACACGATCCTCGTGGGCGGAACGATGCGCCCTCTGACCGACCGATTCCGCGTCTCGCGCGAGAAGCTGTCCTTTCTCGTCGACTCAACGGCCGCGCCGGTGGCCGCGCTCTCCCTCCTCTCGACATGGATCGCCTACGAGGTGAGCCAGTTCGCCCCTCAGATCCTCGAGGTGGGGATCACGGAGAACCCCTACCTGATCTTCCTCCGCACGATCCCGTTCCGGTTCTACTCGATCTTCCTGCTCCTGTTCATTCTCTTCGGGATTCTCCTCGGGAGGGACTACGGTCCGATGCTTCACGCGGAGAGGCGCGCGGCAAGGGAAGGGGCGCTGACACGACCCGGCGCCCGGCCGCTCGTCTCCGACGACATGACGAAGGTGCACGCGAAGGAGGGGATCCCGTTTCGGTGGTGGAACGGACTCCTTCCGATCGTGCTCGTGGTCGTCGTGACCCTGGCCGGTCTTTGGATCTCGGGAAACCGAGCGCTGGCGTCCTCCGGAAGCGCGAAATCCCTGTTGGGGATCTTCTCCCTCGATGCGCTTCGCGACGTTCTCGAGGCCGCGAGCTCGACGAAGGCGATCGCCTGGGGAGCGTGGTCCGGCTTCTTCCTCGCCGCGATCCTCCTTCTCGCCCAAAGGATTCTCTCTCCGCGGGAGATCGTCGGGGCCGCCTTTCGATCGACCCGCGCGCTCTTCTTCGCGATCCTGATCCTGATTCTCGCCTGGTGCATCGGAGGGGTCTGCCGCGACATGGGGACCGCGCACTACCTCGTCGCGCTCTTTCGGCGATCCCTCCTCCCCGAGCTCTACCCGATGGTGCTCTTCGTCCTCTCCTGTCTCGTCTCCTTCTCCACGGGATCCTCATGGTCCACGATGGCGATCATCCTCCCGAACTCGGTCGCGCTCGCTTACCTGCTCGGCGAGACCGCCCTTCTCGGGCCGTTCGGGCTCACCGTCCTCTCCATCGGCGCCGTCCTGGAGGGTTCGATCTTCGGAGATCACTGCTCGCCGATCTCCGACACGACGGTCCTTTCATCGGTCAGCTCGGCGTCCGATCATCTCGACCACGTGCGCACGCAGATGCCCTACGCGTTGACCGTGGCGTCGATCGCCCTTCTCTTCGGATACGCCCCCTCGGCCTTCGGAATGCCCCGCATCCTGAGCTACGGGCTCGGGACGGGCGCGATCCTCTCCGTTCTCTTGCTCGCGGGGCGGAAGTCCAGGTAGTCGGAGGGAAGATCGTGCCGCCCGCCTTTCCTTTCGGCGTGCGGCGATGCGTTCTTCCGAGTCGGTTCAGCCGGCGTAGCCGAGGGCGCGGAGCTTCTCGCGCGTCTCGTCGTCGAGGGGAGTTTCGTCCGGTTTCACCTCGTCGATCCGCTCGCGAAGAAGCCTCTCGCGGAACTCGACGGTCCTTTCGGTCTCGATCGGAGCCAAGTTCCTCGTCTCCCCCGGATCTCGATCGAGGCGATAGAGCTCCTCCGTTCCGTCCTCCCAGAGAAGGTACTTCCACGGTCCCTCGCGAAGCCCGAAGAGAAGGCCGCTCGGCACGGGAGGGCGCTCGAGAAGAACCCCGCGCGGCTCGCGCCCCTCCCCCTCGAGGAGAGGAACGAGGCTCGCCCCGTCCGTCTCCCAACCGGCGCCGAGGCCGAGAAGATCGAGCAGGGTCTCCGCGAGGTCGACGAGCGAGACCGGCTCGGCGACGATCCGGCCGGCGGGAAGGCGCCCCGGCCACCGGAAGACGAGGGGAACGCTCAGGGAAGGTTCATAGAGGAAATGCGAGTGCCCGAAGTAATACCCGTGCTCCGTGAGGCTCTCCCCGTGGTCCCCGACCACGACGACGAGAACGCTCCTGGGACGCCGCCCCCTTTCGAGCCCGTCGAGAAGACGGCCGATCTCGCGATCGGTGTAGGTCACCTCTCCCTCGTAGAGGGCGATCGGATAGCGGACGTCGGTCACCCCGGCGAGCCCGTGATACGCGGGAATCTCGATCCCTTCCAGGCTGCGGTTCGAGGGATCCCTCTCTCGGCCCTCGTAGTACATCCGCCGGAAGGGGGGCGGAGCGGAATAGACTGAGTGCGGGTCGAAGAGGTGAACCCACGCGAGGAACGGGCCCTTCGACTCGGGGAGCCAACGGAGGAACGCCTCGACCGTCCTCTCTGCGATCCGCTCGGTGCCGCGGACCCGCCCCTCGGAGGTCGTGAAGCCGTCCGGAAGCCGGTCATCGAAGTGATCGAAACCTCGGGCGAAACCGAAACGCCTCTCAAGCGGAAACCCGCTGACGAAGGCGGCCGTCTCGTACCCGGCCGACCGGAGAGCCTCCGAAAGAAGAGGAACGGACTCGGCGAGGACGGCGCCGTTGTCCCGAATGCCGTGATTCCGCGGATAGAGACCGGAGAGGATCGTCGCGTGCGAGGGCGCGGTGGACGGGACCGGGGTGAAGCAATCGGCGAACTGGGTTCCCTCCGCGGCGAGACGGTCGAGGTGGGGCGTGCGCGTGCCGTGCGCTCCGTAGCAGCCGAGGCGATCCGCGCGGAGGGTGTCGATCGTGATGAGGAGGAGGCTCGGCCGTTCATCGCCGCCGCAGGAGAGGACGAGGGGAGACCCGAAGACGGCGATCGCGAACACCGCGAGGCGGACTGCGAACGGAAGCCGACCCATCCGATTTCCCCTCAACGAGAAGGGCGGGTCCCTCGGACCCGCCCCCCATCGGCTATCAAGACACGCGAGAGAAACCTACATCACGACCTTCTTGACGGCTTTCTTGCGCGCTTTCTTGCGGGCTTTCTTCTTCGTGGCTTTCTTCTTGGTGACTTTCTTCTTGGTTTTCTTCTTCGCTACCGTGCGCTTGGCTTTCTTCTTCGTGGCCACCTTCGTTCACCTCCCGTGTGAAGGTTGAAGAAAGAACCCCTCGCTGCATTCGGCGAACCGGAGAAGGGACACCTGTGGATTCACCCTGTACGAGGGTTCGCCGAACCCGACACATCTTCCCCACACCCACCCATCATCATTCGATCTATGAGTACACTCGCGACTCGAACGCTCGAGCCGGGTGATGTTGAACGAACGTCTCGGGGTCACGCGCATCTCACACCTCAACGCGAATTCGAAACACGGCACAATATATGTAGCTCCGCGAAAACCTGTCAACTCTTTTCGTACATCGTATCGAACATTTTCTTCCCCGACTTGAGCGGTCCGGACCCGAGGACCCGGTCGCAGAGAGAAAAAAGCTCGCACCTCCCGCATCGGGCGACGAACCCGGAGCCGGGGCATCGATCGAGGATGCCGAGACGACAGAGAGGAAAGTCGAAGCGTAGAGGGTCGTGCGGATCGACGGCACGCAGGCTTGCGGTGAGGCTCTCCGCGGCGGCCCAGTTCGCCGCGCGCGACGAAACAAGGCCCAGCCTTCGACCGATGCGGTGAAGGTGTGCATCAAGCGGAGCGATGAGCTCCGCAGGGTCGACGCTCCTCCAGACGCCGCAGTCGATCCCGTCATCCGGCCGGACCATCCATCGAAGGAAAAGATTCCACCTCTTGCAGGCTCCCCCCTTCTCGGGGGAGGCGAGAAGGAAGCGGAGCCCGTAGGACGAACGAAGGTCGGCGCCACCCCCGCGGAGAGAGAGACGGATCCTGCCGACGAGGGCGCCGAGACGGTCGCGCGTCTCTTCGCCCCCCTCGAGAAAGACCTCCTCGAGGCTTCGATGCGAGCGATAGACGTCGCCGAGCGCTTCGAGAAGAAAGGCCAGATCGGCTCCCGTGTGAAACCGGTAGCGGAGCGCCAAGAACGCCCTCCCGTCGCGGCGCCGATCGAAGCGGCGCACGAAGCGCGCGGGGGAACCTCCCATGAGGGCGAGGACCTCCTCGACATGGCGGCGAATCGCCGCCACCCGCCCGTGGAGAGAAGCGCGGTGAGAAGAGCGACCGTCTCCCGGTCCCCGGGGCTTTCGTAGCGCCGCACGATCGGGAGAGGATCGGTCTCCAGATACTCGGGCCTCGCGTACTTGCGGTACACACGCTCGAGGAACGAGCGGAGTTCGTCGGAAACCATGAGCCCTCCGTGGGCCTCGATGGGAACCGTTCGCCCACGAGAGGATTCTGATGGAAAGGCGGGCCTCGTGCGCCAAGAAAGTGCGAGCGCGACGGGCCGAACGCTCCGCCGAGCGGAGAGGACCGCGCCGACAATCGCTCGTCGCTCAGCTCCGGCTACCGGCAGGTCCAGTGCCCCGGGATCCAGCGATACCCGATCCGCTTCCCCTCCCAGCGCCAATGCCCGGCGACCCGCCGACCTCCGTGGCAAGGTGCGGCCGCTCGGAGCTCGACGCGGGCGGACGGGGGCGCGGGCCGTGTGTAGACGGCGCACCCCGCGGAGAGGATCGACAGAACAACGATCGTGATCGCAAGACGCAGGGCGCACCTCCCTATTCGATTCGACTTCTGCAAGAGTGGTGCCGCTGGCGCTCGGAAAGCGGCGGCCGGAACCGACGGCGCGAGGATACGTTGGCGAGGAAGGCGCAACTTCGGGCTGGAGGGAGCCTCTCGAACGCGTACAATTCACAACGGGACCGTTCGAACGCGCACGGGTTCCGCGGCGCGCACCGGCTCCGGTCGGAGGAGCGAGGAGCGACGTCGGGCCGAGCGCCTTTCCAACGGGAGGAGATCGTGGGAAGAAACGACCGTCTTCTTGCGGTTTTCATCGCGGTCTTCTTTCTTGTCTTCTACCTCGCGACGCTCTGCCCGCGCGTCTATCTCGGCGACTCGGGCGAGCTCGCCGCCGCGGGGTATCTGCTCGATATCGCCCACCCGCCGGGCTTCCCGCTCTATTGCCTCCTGGCGCGTCTCTTCTCCCTCGCCGGGGTCGGATCGGTCGCCGCGCGCGTGAACGCGCTCTCCTCGGTCGCGGCCGCCTCCGCGGCGGGGATCTTCTATCTCGTCGCCCGGCTCGGAACCTCGCGACTCGCCGCGCTCTCCGGAGCGTTTCTCGTCGGGTCCTCCTCGCTCCTCTGGTCGCACGCGGTCGTCGCCGAGGTCTACGCGCCTCAGCTCGCGTTCTTCCTCGCGGCCCTCTTCTTCCTATTGCGCGGCGGTTCCGCGAGAGATCTCGCGCTCGCCGGAGCGCTTGGCGGTCTCTCGGCCGCGCTCCATCCGCTCGGGATCGGGGTCCTCCCCCTTCTCCTTCTCGCCCCCGCCGCGAAGGTCACCGCCGGGGGACGCGCGCGGTCGATCGCCCGGTCCGTGCTCTTCTTCGCGATCCCGCTCACGCTCACCCTCTACCTCCCGATCCGATCGTCCCTCGATCCTCCGGCGGATTGGGGGAATCCGGAGACACTTGAGGGCTTCCTCGCGCATCTCCTTCGCCTCCGGTACCACGACGTTCCAAAGCCGGACGCATCCCTTCCGCTTTTTCTCCGCGAGCTCGCCGCGATCTTCCGCGCCGCGATCTCGGAAAGCATCCCGCTCCCCCTCCTCCCGCTCATCCCCCTCGGGATCGTATCCGCGTTCGCACGGGATCGAAGAAGAGCTCTCCTCTCGTTCGGGGCGCTTCTGCTCTTCGGGCCGCTCCTC